>JASHTZ010000412.1 GCA_030040295.1 Terriglobia bacterium
CTATACGATAGGCGTACTTTGACAACCGTATGCAGCGGTGAGGGGCAAGCTCGCGCATCGCTTTCGTTCGGGCACCGTTCAACCGAAGGGGGTGGTCCCTTTTTCACGGCCATATCCGCTTTCTCGATGATTACTTGACTAACCGGTGGCCGAACCCTAAGATGCTTCCGCGGAGATCAATTCAGTACCCTTCATGACAGGCGAGACAGTTACCCATTACCGCATTCTGGAGAAGCTAGGCGGCGGCGGAATGGGTGTGGTTTACAAAGCAGAAGACACCAAACTGCGGCGCTTCGTGGCGCTCAAATTCCTTCCCGAAGGACTCGCCAACGACCCCCAGGCGCTGGAGCGTTTCCGGCGCGAGGCGCAGGCGGCTTCAGCGTTGAATCATCCCAACATCTGCACGATTTATGACATCGATGAGCATGCGGGCCGGCCGTTCATCGCCATGGAATTCCTGGAAGGCGAAACGCTGAAGCACCGCATTAACCAAAAGCCCATCAAGATTGACGAACTTCTGGACCTCTCCATCCAAATTGCCGACGCCCTGGACGCCGCGCACGCCACGGGCATTGTGCATCGCGATATCAAGCCGGCCAATCTCTTTGTCACCAAACGGCGCCAGGCAAAGATTCTGGATTTCGGCCTGGCCAAGGCTGCACAGAAAGACGCGCCTTCCGGTTCGCAGGTCGCATCGCTCCCCACAGTGGCGGAGGAGCACCTGACCAGTCCGGGATCGACCGTGGGCACGACGGCGTACATGTCGCCGGAGCAGGCGGTGGGCGAAGAGCTGGACGCGCGCTCTGACCTGTTTTCCTTCGGCGTGGTCCTGTACGAAATGGCGACGGGAACACTGCCCTTCCGCGGCGATTCCACCGTCGCCATCCTTGACGCTATTCTGCACAAGATTCCCACCGCTCCGGTGCGCATCAATCCCGATGTGCCGGCGGAACTGGAGCGCATTATTTCGAAGGCCCTGGAGAAGGACCGCGACTTGCGCAGCCAGACCGCGGCGGAAATGCGCGCGGATTTGAAGCGGTTGAAGCGCGAGCTGGATTCGGCCAAAACGCAGGTCGCGAGTCGAATGGACCTGCCTTCCGCAACTTCCGCGCCCAGCCAGCCGGCCGCAGCAGTAGAAAGCAGCCGGCCGTCTGCGGTTGTTGCACCCGCTTCCGCCGCCACGCCCGCAGCCGTTTCCGCCGCGCCATCGGGTTCCGGCCCGGCGCAGGCGGCAGCAAGCAGCACTCCCTCCGCAGGTGTCGCGGCTGCGACGATCGAACCTGCTCCGCCTCAGCCCGCAACGCGCAAAGGTTGGCTGGCGCCCGCGGCAGTCGCCATGGTGATTGCGGCCGGCGCCGTGGCGTTCTACCTCTACCAACATCGCGCGCCCAAGCTGACCGAAAAAGATACGATCCTGGTGACCGATTTCGTGAACACCACCGGCGACGAAGTGTTCGATGGGACGCTCAAGAGGGCATTGGTGGTGGATCTGGAACAATCGCCTTTCCTGAATGTATATCCCGACGCCAAAATTCAGGCGGCGCTGAAGTTCATGGGCCAGTCGCCGGACACGCGCGTAACCAAGGAAATCGGCCGACAAATCTGCCAGCGTGAAGGACTGAAAGCCACGCTCAACAGCAGCATCGCGAGCCTGGGCAGCCGCTATGTGGTCACCCTTGAAGCCGTGAACGCCCAAACCGGGGATTCCCTGGCGAGCGCGGAGGCGGAGGCGAGCAGCAAGGAGCAGGTGCTGGATGCGCTGGGCAAAACTGCTTCCAACATGCGCGCCAAACTGGGCGAATCTCTCGCCTCGATTCAGAAATTCGATAAGCCTCTCCAGCAAGCCACCACGTCTTCGCTTGAAGCTCTGCAAGCTTTCAGCCAGGGCCAGGAGCTGCATGCCGCGGGAGCGGACGACAAGGCCATCCCCTTCCTGAAGCAAGCCATTGAACTCGATCCGAACTTCGCCATGGCCTACGCCACCCTGGGCGTCTGTTACGGGAATGAGAACCAGGGCGAGGTGGCGAATCAGACCATCGCCAAAGCCTTCGAGCTTCGCGATCGTGCCGGCGAGCGGGAGAAGTTTTACATCTCCTCTTCCTATTACCGGACGGTGACCGGGGAGATATCCAGGGAGGTTGAAACATACGATTTGTGGAAGCAGACCTTTCCGCGCGACACTGTCCCTTATGACAACCTAAGCGGGGCGTACAACATTGCCGGGCAATACGAGAAGTCCATTCCCGTTGAACAAGCCGCATTAAACATAGACGCAAAAGACCCGTACGCCTATTCGAATCTCGCGGTCGCTTATTTCCGCTTGAATCACTTGGACGAAGCTCGGGCCGTTTTGGACCAGGCGGCTGCCCAGCAGGTTGACTTCAACTCGTTTCATGCAATTCGTTACGTCATTGGCTTCCTTCAGGACGATGCGGTAGCAATGCAAAGGGAAGTGGATTCGTCAAAAGGGACTCCACGCCAGGGCAGCGCTTTGGAAGCTGAAGGTATGGCATCAGCTTCACGAGGAGAGCTCCAAAAAGCCCGGGGGCTTTTCCAAAGTTCGATCGAATTTTCGAAAGCCCAGGGCCGGCAAGGCGCGGTTACTGATGCGAGCTCGATGTGGGCCTTCGATGAAGCGGTGGTGGGGCACGTTCCGGAAGCGCGCGCGCATGCGGCGGAGGCCCTGGCGGTGGGTCACGAACCGTCCTCAACAGGCTTGGCCGCCTTGGCGCTGGCTCTAGCGGGAGACTCCCAGAAGGCGGAGGCGCTCGCGGAGGAATTAGCAGCGGGTTATCCGCAGAACACGCTGGTTCAGGCACTAGGGGTTCCCGCGATCCGCGCCGCCATCGCAATTAACCGCCATCAGACTGATAAAGCCGTCGAGTTCCTGAGGGCGTCCGCGGAATACGAGTTTGCCCCAAGTGAAGGGGTAGACACCATATACCTCCGCGGATTGGCCTACCTTGACGCGCACCAGGGATCGCCCGCTGCTTCTGAATTTCAGAAAATTCTGGACCATCCCAGCCTCACTCCTCTTCGGTTGACCCAGCCGCTGGCCCATCTGGGCCTTGCCCGCGCTTACGCGCTCAAGGGTGAAAAGGATAAAGCCCGAGCTGCTTATCAGGATTTCCTCGCGCTCTGGAAGGACGCCGACCCAGATATTCTTGTTCTTCAACAAGCTAAAATCGAGTACGCCAAGCTGCGATAGACTCTACCGACCGGGGGGAATGGAAGGAGGGCTTTGTAGCGTGGGCAAGATGCCCGCGCTAAGGTTTCTTCTACGACCTCAGCAGCGACGCATAGCGCAGCTTCGGCCGTGCTGGGTATTCGTGGGCGAAGTTCTTGATCTTCTCGAAAATCCCGTCCACATCCAGGCCGTATTTGGCGTAGAGGAGGTTGGGCGCGCCGTGGGGAATGATCCTGTCAGGGACGGCGATGCGCAAGAGGCTGGCGGTGATTTTCTTGTCCTGCAGGAGCGTGGCGACGGCGGAGCCGAATCCGCCGGCCTCGGTGCCTTCCTCGGCGGTTACCAGGAATTGTTTTTCCGACGCCAGGCAGCAGATCAGCTCTTCGTCGAGAGGCTTCACGAATCGCGCGTTGATGACCGTGGCGTGAATGCCCAGGCCCTCCAGCCGCTCCGCCGCTTCCATGCACGGGTAGGCCATGGAGCCGAGCGCCAGGATTCCGATGTCCGAACCCTCGCGGATGATCTCGGCCTTGCCTATTTCGAGCGCTTTGAATTCGGGATCCTGCTTGACCCCAATGCCGTTTCCGCGTGGATAACGCAGCGCGACGGGTCCGCCGAGGTTGACGGCGGTGTAGAGCATGTTGCGCAGCTCGTTCTCATCCTTGGGAGCCATGGCGACCATGCCCGGCAGCGCGGGGAGATAGACCAGATCGTAGAGGCCGTGGTGCGTGGGCCCGTCAGCGCCCACCAGTCCGCCGCGGTCAAGCACGAAGGTGACGGGCGAGCGCATCAGGCAAGTGTCATGCATCACCTGGTCGAAGGCGCGCTGCAAGAACGTGGAATAAATCGCGCACACGGGCCGCATGCCTTCGCACGCCAATCCTGTGGCGAAGGTCACAGCGTGCTGCTCGGCGATTCCTACGTCAAAAAAGCGCTCGGGAAACTTTTTGGAAAATTCGTCCAGGCCCGTGCCTTCCGTCATAGCGGCGGTAATACCCACGATGCGCGAATCCTTTTCCGCCAACTGGCAGATGGCCTTGCCGAAGACCGAGGTGTAACTCGGCGCGGCCACCGGACCCTTGTGAAACGCCCCGGTGGAAAAATCAAAAGGCGTGACGCCGTGATATTTCACCGGAAGCTGCTCAGCGTGGCCATACCCTTTGCCCTTTTGCGTGACAATGTGCACCATCACCGGCCCGGGGCGCTGCTTGGCTTTCGACAGCACATCCAGCACTTCAGGCAGATTGTGGCCGTTGATGGGACCGATGTACTCGAATCCCAACTCCTCAAACACCAGGCCGGGAATCAGCACGGTTTTGGCGGTTTCAAACAGGTCCTGAGAGAGCTTGAGCAGGCGCGGGCCCAGGCGCGGAACCGAGCGAATCATCTTTTCGGCTTCTTCGCGCAGGCGGTGGTAAGCCTGGCCGTGCACGATGCGGTTCAAATAACCGGCAAATGCACCGACGTTAGGCGAAATTGACATCTTGTTGTCGTTCAAAATGACCAGAACTTTTTTCTTGAGCGTTCCGAGGTTGTTGATGCCTTCGAGCTCGACGCCCGTGGTAAGCCCGGCATCGCCCACGACGGCGACGACGTGGAAATTCTCGCCTTTCAGGTCGCGCGCCACGGCCATGCCCAGCGCTCCGGAAATCGCTGTTCCGGCGTGCGCGACGTTGAAGGTATCGTAAGGGCTCTCATCGCGGACGGGGAAGCCGGAGATTCCTCCGTATTGGCGGATGGTGGGGAAGCGATCGCGGCGTCCGGTGAGAATTTTGTGGCCATAAGCCTGGTGGCCAACGTCCCAAACGATTTTGTCGCGCGGCGTGTCAAACATGTAATGGAGCGCCAGCGTCAGCTCCACTGCGCCCAGACTGGATGCCAAGTGGCCGCCGATCTTCGAGATGACCGAGACCATGTAGTCGCGTAACTCCTCAGCCACGATCGGGAGATCCTCCCGCGGAACCTTTCTCAGGTCGGCCGGAGAATCAATGTGGTTCAGATACCGGTATTCCATTTGCACCTCTGTTGAACAGAGCAGGTAGAAACGAGAAGGTAGTTGGCATCAAGCGACGAGCCCACAATAGTATGCACCAATCGGGCGGGTTTGGACAATTGGAATTGCGAGTTCACAGAGGTGGTGCGGCCTTGCAACGCGCGATTCGATGCAGCCGGGGTGGCCGTGCCGTTTTCATTGCCTTCTCCCCACGATGTACCGGGCGATGCCCTGCAGAATTCCAGCGCGCTCACCATAAGGCGTGAGGGCAGCGCACGCTTCATCCGCCAACTGGGCCGCGATGCGCTTTGAAACCTCAACGCCGTGCAGCGCGGGATAGGTGGCCTTGTGCTGCTGCTGGTCTTTGCCAATCGTTTTGCCCAGTTCGGCCTCGGTTCCGACCACGTCAAGCAGGTCGTCGGCAATCTGAAACGCTAGGCCGATTTTTTCACCATATGTTGTGATACGGGCCAAGTCGTCCTGGTTGGCGGGGGTCAAGAGCGCACCGGAGCGCAGCGCGGCACGCATGAAGGCGCCGGTCTTGGCGGAGTGAATGTATTCCAGGCGCGCGGCGTCGCCGGTTCTGTCCGTGGTTTCCAGATCCGCCACCTGGCCACCCACCATTCCGCGAATTGTTCCGATGGCGTGGGCGAGTTCGTGAATCACCCGCAGGGTTCGGTCGGAAGCGCCGTTGCTCGCACCGGCGATGGCCTCAAAAGCCAGGGTGAGCAACGCATCGCCGGCAAGAATTGCCGTGGCCTCGCCGAAGACGACGTGGGAAGTAGGCTTGCCGCGCCGCAGGTCATCGTTGTCGAGGGCGGGAAGATCGTCGTGAATCAAGGAATACGTGTGGATGAGTTCCAGGGCGCTTCCAACCCGCAGCAGGACCTTCTCATCGCCCGCAAACAGGCGGCCCGCCTCCAGGCACAATGTGGGTCGAAGGCGCTTTCCCCCTGCAAAAACCGAGTAACGCATCGCCTTG
>JASHTZ010000413.1 GCA_030040295.1 Terriglobia bacterium
AAGGTTCCTACGCTGCTGGTAAAAATAAAACGCTCGATTCCAGCGTGGCGGGAAGAGGCAAGAAGATTGCATGTACCCGTTACGTTGCTCTCGTAAATTTCCTTGGGATTCTCGGCCCAAAGCCGATAGTCGCCGGCGACATGGTATACGCGCTGAACGCCCTTAAGAGCAGTCGGCAGGGAAGCAGGGTCCCGCAAATCCGCGTATGCAAATTCCACCGGCAATCCGGCGATTGACCGCACGTCACTTTGCTGGCGGACCAATACGCGAACCCGCTCGCCCCGCTCGATCAAAAAGCGCGTTAGGTGGCTTCCGATGAATCCGTTTGCGCCGGTAACAAGGGAGAACATTTTTCCGTCTCATCGCCGTTCGACCGGCGGCTCTTGCTTCCCCCGGAGAGCTGCCACTTGAACAGTCGCCAAGTGTCGCCGAGCTTTCGATTTGCCCCCAAAACGGCGGAGGGCTCATACCCCACGTGCACCATGCAGTGCTCGCAACGGGGATCGCGTCCTCGCCCATAATGATCCCAGTTGGTCTTTGCAATGAATTCCCTAAAGGTCGCGTGGTGACCGTCCGTAATGAGATAGCATGGAGCCTTCCATCCTCGGGGGTTGTAAGTGGGATTCCCCCAGGCGGTGCACATCAAATCTTCCCGTTCACCCCGCAGGTAATCCAGGTAGATCGGGGATGTCATCAAGGAATACTTTTGCAGGATCTTCGTTGCCTCCCGGAACTTTTCTTGAATTTCCTGGCGGGACATGAAGATCTCTTTATTTTGTACGGCGGCGTATGAATAACTGGGGGCAATCGTGTGACCGTCGACTCCGAAATCTTGAAGATACTCGAACAGTTCAGCAATCTCGTGCAGATCGGTTTGTTTGTAAATCGTGGTATTCGTGCAAACCATGAACCCCCGGTCTTTGGCGGCCTTGATTCCATCGATCGCCTGCCGGAATACGCCTTTACGCTCTACACAAAGGTCGTGAGTCGCTTCCATGCCATCCAGATGAACGTTGAAGAAGAAACTTGAACTCGGCTCGAAGTCACTCAATCGCTTCTTAATAAACATTCCGTGAGTGCAAAGATAGATGTGTTTACCACGGTCCAGGATCTTAGCTACCAGGTCGCCCAAGGGGCGGTAGATCATCGGCTCGCCACCGCAAATGGAGACGATGGGAGCCCCGCATTCATCCACGGCCCTTAGGCATTGGTCTACGGTGAGCTGTTCGGTAATGGTTTCTTTGTATTCTCGAATTCGTCCGCACCCCGTGCAAGTCAGATTGCAGGCGTGCAAGGGTTCAAGCATCATTACCAGGGGAAACTTCTCGACGCCCCACAGCCGATTGCCGGCGATATACTTGCTCAATTTAGCGGTCATGCCGAGCGGAAACCTCATCGACGCCTCCTGCTTCCATTTTGCGGCGGAAACTGTTCGGGGGTGAAGCGGCAAGCCTGAACCTCTGACGAACCGTTTATCAAATTTCTATATCGGGCCAGAGCGTAGAGAGGGAAAACGTTACGATAGAGATGGTAGCGCAGGTAGAAAACCCGCGGAAACCCGGTTCCGGTAAAAGCGGGTTCCGACCACATCCCGTTTTCCCGCTGCTGATCCAGGAGATAGGAGACGGACTGCTTGATGGCGGGTTCTGCGATGTCACCCGCGGCGAGCAGGCCGATCAGCCCCCAGGCAGTTTGCGAAGGTGTGCTGTGCATTCGCGCCTTCAACTCCGGATCGTCGTACGAGGCGCAGGATTCGCCAAAACCGCCGTCAGGATTCTGCACCGCCCGGAGCCAAGCCACCGCCCTCTGGCTCTCCACTTCCTTCTGCAACCCCAGTGCTTCGAGAGCCCGAAGTGCTCCGCTGGTACCGTAAATATAATTTACACCCCAGCGCCCGTACCAGGGACCCTCCGGGGCCTGGTCAGCGTGGAGGAAACGCACTCCACGCTGAATTCGTGGGTCGGAGGTGGGCCAATGGAGACGGCCGAGATATTCGAGAACTCGCCCTGTAAGATCGCCGGTGGAGGGATCGATCATGGCGTTGTGATCGGCAAAGGGGACGCGCGTCAAGAACGTTGAGTCGTTGTCGCGGTCGAAAGCTCCCCATCCTCCATCGCGGTTCTGCATGCTCAGAACCCAAGCGGTGCCGCGGCGCAGCGCCTCTTTCAGTCGACCGGGGTCAGGGTAGTCGACGCGCTGGAGCGCCATGAGGACAAAGCCTGTATCATCCACATCGGGGTAGAAATCATTTCGGAACTCAAACGCCCACCCCCCCGGATCGACGTGGGGGTTGTTGACTTGCCAATCGCCGCCTCCCAACACCTGCCGGTCCAGCAGCCATGTGGCGGCTTTGACGAGTGCCGGGTGGTCAGGAGGCAGTCCAGCCTCCTGAAGGGAAAACATGGTGATCGCCGTATCCCATACCGGCGACACGCAGGGTTGAACGCGTAAAGTGTCGCCTTCTTCGATTTCAAATTGCGCGAGATGTCCGATTTCGCGCTCCGTAAGGGGATCGTCGGCCGAGTATCCCAGCGAACGCAAAGCAAACACCGAGTTGACCATGGCCGGGTAAATTGCGCCCAGGCCTTCGGAGCGCTCCAGATGCTCAACTAGCCACTGCCTTGCACAACTCAAAGCCCGCTTGCGGAGAGGTTTCCATGGGAGCATCTCATGCAGTTTGAAGATCCTGTCGAGCAGCAGGAAGAAATTCCTCCAGCTCACCAGCCGGCGATCCCATTCGAAAGCCGGGATGCGCCCGGAAGCATCGCGGAAAAGTTCCTCTACTCCAACATTGGGCGGCAATTCCCATTTCGGTTTACGCGCATATACGAGCATCAAGGGGACGACGATGGCCCGCGTCCACGACGACATGGAATAAATATTCAAGAAAAACCACGAAGGCAGCAGGATGAGCTCCGGAGGTATCGCCGGAACATAAGACCACGGCAGCACTCCGCCCAGGGCCAAATAGAGGCGCGTGTAGGAATTGGTCGCTTCCACTCCGCCCAATTCATGAATTTGGCAACGCGCACGAGCCATGTGCGGCGCGCCGGGAGCATCTCCCGCAAGTTTGAGCGCCAAGTAGGCTTTTACTGTGGCGTTCAGCTCGGATGGGCCGCCGGCGTAGATATTCCACCCCCCGTCGGGAAGCTGGCGTCGGCGAATGTAATTGGCCAGCTTGACGCGCCTCCGATGGTCCAATTTATTCAGGACATGCAGGAAGAAAATGTAATCCGATTCTAGTGTTGTGTCCGCCTCGAGTTCTCCGAGCCAGTAGCCTTCCGGGGCTTGCAAGGAGAGAAGGTGATCCATGGCACGTTGGATCGCCTCCTGAAGGTTTTCATCCAAGCGGACGTCAGCATATGTGCTTCGCACTCCCCGTCGCGTTTCCGGTTCGGCTTGGTCACGTGGTTTCATGAAGCGCTCAGGTTCTCCCTCTAGGTGGATTTTCAGCTTGCCAATTCCGCTGGCAAGGCAAACCGGATATCCTCTTGCGTCCATTCAACTTCTCGGATGACGGCATCCTGCCGGTTCTCCGTCGCGTAACAAATATCCTGCACGGAAGGGCTCTGAATGCAAGGGAACCGGCGTTCTAAGGCCGCGACAATTCCACTCGGTTCGTCCAGACCCGGGGTTCTTTGTGTCAGGTACGCCACTCGCTCCGGACCTTCCACCTCCGGCGAGTCGACTTCCTCAACTGAGCAGATAATGCCTGTGCCCTGGGTTGCTTCGCCCAATGTTCTGACCACCTCATCGTGGTCTCTGCGTCCGATTAATATGATGCTGTAGCCCTCAGGAGAGTAGCGGATCACCTCAAAATGAACCTTGGTGACGAGCGGGCCTGTGGCGTCAATCACATAAAGTCCCCGCCGGATCACCTCTTCACGATCGGTGGACGAAACTCCGTGAGCCCTGAAGATGATAACCGCGCCGTTTGGGACTTCCTGCAACGATTCGACAAAAACCGCGCCGCGCACTGCAAGGTCTTCTACCACATGACGGTTATTGATGATTCCCTTGCGGACATAGACGGGGCGGCCCACTTTCGTTAAGGCCAACTCCACAGCTTCAATCGCATGAATCCCTGCGGCCCAATATCCGCGTGGCCAGGGAAGAAGCAGAGTTGCATGTTCGGTAGTGGGCAAGTTTTTTCCTTCGGGAACCATGGCAACTTTCTAATTTTACGAGCAGGAGGTTCTCTTCGAGCCGGACCGCGAGACAACCCCAACCGGAAAAGCCCTTGCAGGACAACCGCACCATAAGCAGTTTACCGTTACCTTAGAAATAATTCAAGCTCCTTGCTGACGGCGACTTTTCTCCCCGGTCCCCCCGATGCCAAGGGCCGAGAGCACTGCCCGTTACATAAGGTCTAGGGACGGAGTTGGCGCTCCCAAGGTCGACTGGGCGTCCGCAGTCGGCTCGGTCACCCTAAACCTGGAATCAAAATCCCACCCGAATGGTCTTTATTTCAAAGGGTTTTACGGGTACGGTCACGCTCGAACCCTTTATTGGGAAGGAATTTAGCGGGACATATTTGTCCCATTCCATCATGTCGGTCTCGCGCGCCAATCGCGGGCTGCGGTGGAAGTTCAGAATGGCCGTAGCGGGTTTGTCCTCCGTTTCATAGAGGCGGACAATGAATTCATTTGAAT
>JASHTZ010000414.1 GCA_030040295.1 Terriglobia bacterium
GAACGGATCAGGGAATACGAACGCATTTATCGAAAACGCAATCTCATTTTTGAAAGAATTGATCTGCTTGACCCGGAGGCAACGGCCCGTGTCATCCGCAAGTACCGACCGTCTGCGATCGTGAACGCAGCACAACAACCGTCCGCGCCGTATTCCATGATGAGTCCGAAGAACGCCGCGGAGACGTTCAGCAATAATATCGTGAGTCACCTGAACGCTCTTTGGGCGGTCGCCGAGATCGACAAGTCGATTCTTTATATTAAGCTCGGTTCGGCGGGCTGCTACGGGGGCGTGAACACCGACTATATCCCGCTTACGAAAACGGATTTCAGTTTTGAATATGGGGGCGGCCCCCGGAAGATAGTCCAAAGCTGGCTTCCGATGTGTGCGACGGATTTCTACCACCAATCCAAGATTACCGATTTTCTGATCGACGACATGGGCGCGGACCTCTGGAAACTGCGCGTGATTACTGTCCAGCAAGCCACCATCTTTGGCGCGACCGTGGAGGAAAACCATCCCGAAGACCGCCGCGGCCTTGTCACGCGCTTCAATTACGATCATATTTTCAGCACGGTGCTCAACCGTTTCGTATGTCAGGCCGTCATCGGACACCCCATCACGGTCTACGGCGAGGGGAATCAGCAAACCGGCCTGATGAGCCTTCCTGACACCGTGAATAGTTTCCTCAATCTGCTCAACTTGGACGTGGGCCGTGGAGAGCACCGCGTCATCCACAATTATACCCACCGCCTCTCGATCGGGGAGATCGCCGAGGCAGTGAGAAAACTCAGGCCGCAAGCCAGGATAACCTATCTCAAGAATCCGCGGCGCGAATCGGAATCGGGTCTAGCAAAACAGATCGAAGTGCATCCATCGCTCCAGGAAGCGCATAAGGAGAAGGAAAAGAAATTCCTGCGGGAGATCGAGACCCTGATCGCATTTGCGGAACGCTATAAAGACAGCATCGACCCTTCCCTCATTCCTCCCAAGGTCCATTGGGAACGATAACCCATGCCGCACAGAACCTTGAAAAGGCTGTTCTTCAGTTACATGGGAGTAAGTCCGCTTTGTGAAGCGTCCCGCCGCGCGATTGTGCGCTTCCTGGACGATTACGTGAAGCTCGGCCCTCCCAAGGTCATCGAAAAGTACCGGTGTTATGTCCGCAAACTTTCTGAAGAGGTCGCAATACTCCTCCATTGCGATCCAGACGAGGTGATTTATCTGAAAAACACCGGCGAAGGCCTGATCATGGCGAGCGAAGCGCTGCCACTTCGAAGGCACGATGAAGTCCTCGTGCTCGGAAACGAATATCCGGCAAATATTATGCCCTGGCTCAAATTGAAAAAGGACGGAGTCAAGGTCCATGTTATTCCGGGAATGGACAATCACCAGGGATTCCGGGAGCTCCTGTCGCGCATCGGTCCCAAAACCAAAGCTGTGGCGATCGCCTGGGGACAACATTTTGACGGCTATCTGCCCGACCTTGCCCTCCTCTCGCGACTTTGTCAGAACTACTCAGCGCATCTGGTGGTGGACGGTGTTCAGAGCGTCGGCGCGCGAGCGATAGATTTGAAGAAAACTTCCGTCGATTTTCTAGTCTGCGGCGGCCAGAAATATCTCGGATCCATCGTGGGCAGCGGTTTCATGTACGTCAACCGGCGAACCATGGGAAAGTTGAAGGACTCTCATGTGGGCATGCGCAGCGTGGAGCAGTTTGACGAGCACGGCTATGTCCTGCGCAAAACCGCCGCGCGATTTCAGGATGGCACCGAGAATCTTCTCGGCATCGTGTCGCTGCATGCGGCGGTAAAAGCGGTGAATCGCATTGGTATCAAGGAAATCGAGAAGAAGAATCTCGCGTTGCTTGCTTCGCTCAAGGCGATGCTCCGCGAGAGCGGCATCCCCTTCATCGACCATCCGCAGCAGACCAATCTCGTGGCGCTCACCGTGGATGACCCCGCAAGCCTTGCGGCCCGCCTCCGAACGCAGAACATCTATACCCGCCCCGTGAAAGGCGTGGAAAGGATTTCCTTTACGCACACCACGCGGGAACGCGACCTCCGGAAACTGGTCAAGGAAATCAAGGCCTGCCTTTCCCAATGATGTGCAAATCTCGAGCCCCATTTCCTGCTATGACGAAGAGCATCCGTCCGCCCCGTGCCGAAATACGTTTTCCGGCCAATCCTTTCGCGAGATTCGGTGGGAATATGGCGCGGCCAGGAGGTCACAGGCCACAGCCATCGTGTTAGACTGAATTTTGGTGGCTCAGGAGGCGGAGCGTGGCACTTTACCTGGTTACAGGCGGCGCGGGATTCATTGGTTCACACATGGTGGCGGAATTGGTTCGCCGGGGTGAATCCGTGCGCGTTCTCGACAATCTCTCCACCGGCAAGGTGGCAAATCTCGGCGCGGTTCGCGACAAAGTCGACCTGCGTGAGACGGACATTCGCGATCTCGATTCCATTCGCCCGGTTTTTAAAGGCGTGGATTACGTGATTCACCTCGCGGCACTGGCATCGGTGGCCCGCTCGATGGAGGATCCGGTGGAGACCACGCAAGTGAATCTGGGCGGCGCGGTGCACGTTCTGCTGGCGGCGCGCGACGCCAAGGTACAACGCGTGGTGATGGCAGCCACGGCGGCGGCCTATGGCAACGACCCCGCCCTGCCGCGCGTGGAGACGCAAACCCCGCAGCCGCTCTCGCCTTATGCCGTCACCAAACTGGCAAGCGAATATTATGGCCAGATTTTCAACGACAATTTCGGGCTGGAAGCAGTCTCGTTGCGGTTCTTCAATATTTTCGGGCCGCGCCAGGACCCGAAATCACCCTACACGGGCGTACTTTCCAAATTTATCGTGGCTTATTTGACCGGCGCGACGCCCGTGATCTTCGGCGACGGCGAGCAGTCGCGCGATTTCACTTATGTGGCCAACGTTGTGGAGGCCTCTCTGCGCGCCTGCCGGGCGCCCGGGGCCGCGGGAAAGGTGATCAACGTCGGCACGGGCAAGAGCGCCACGCTGAACCAGACCATCACCGTCCTGAACGGAATTTTCGCGAAGCAGGTGAAGCCGCAATACGGTCCGCCGCGCGCGGGCGATGTGAAGCACTCGACGGCGGATCTCTCTCTCGCGCGCGCGACGCTGGGTTACGAGCCGCTCGTGTCATTCGAGGACGGCCTGCGCAAAACCGTCGCTTGGCTTCGGTCGGATTTGGGCGGAGTTTGAGCAAGCGGCACTTCCATAGCAGGTTTTCACTGCTCCTGAGCCGCCGATCTTTCCAACAGCAGTTGCAGGTGGGGAAGCTGCAAATCATCGGCAACCCGACCGCGATCGTATGCGGGAATCATGGCTTCCCGTCGCGTGTTCCCGTGCAGCGTGAAAAGCTCGCCGGATGGTTCTACCGGAACGGGGCGCGCGGCCCCTTGCCGCATGATTTGCGCAGCGAATGCGGGCATTCCGGGGCAAAAAAAAGACCCCGCAACGATTAAAACCAAGGTCCCAAGAAAGTGATGGCGCGCGCACTTCTGAACCATTGCGCTTCTGGGCCGCTTGACTACACGCCGCGGCGGAGTCGCACCCAAAACGTGGCACGGCCTTCCAGGCCGTGTCGTCACGGGCAGGATGCCCGTGCCACAAAACCTTCGCGGACCGAGAAGACTTTGGAAAATAGTGCTACAGAGGTATCGGGGCATGACGCACCTCTCACGGCATTCTGACTTGGACTGATGGGATTCTATCTAATTGATGGGCTCAATCTAAATGCCTGCGGGATGAGATGTCAAGGGTTCTGCGGATTGCTTGGAGGGGCGGAGTGGGATTGCATTTGGCAAGTGACCCCACATCCGTTCCTCATCTGTAGTCTTTTCAGACAGCTAGCTTCAGGGCTTTGGACTAAAATCCCCAACCTCTCAACTACACGCACAAAATGGAGCGGCACTACCGTCGTAGCCATCTGCGCCGTATGTTCTCGCTCGGCTTTTCCAAGATTAGAATCGATTCCAGTTCAACCGGGCATAGGGTGGAGTAGCCGATTTAGCAGGGCACCTCCACGGGTCGGCCGTCATCCCACCTATGGTGAGCCAACTTAGTTATTCCCTCCGGTCACGGACCTGTCGCACGTCAAAACGAGGAGCTCCATGAGCAAAAACCCAGAGAAGTTTCCAAAAATCTCGCGGCGCAGTTTTGTGGGCGGCCTGAGCGCGGGCTTTGCCGCTTTTGTCACCGATGGAGCGCTGGGAGGGTCGAGCGTTGCCAAGACGACTGCTGCCTCATCAGGCCTGGAGTGCTGCACGTTTTCGCTGGACAGGAACTGGCTTTTTGGCGGAAAGCTGAGCGAAGCGGCCACGGCGGCGCAATTCAATGATTCCGTCTTTTCACGCGTCATCCTTCCCCATTGTGTGACTCCGCTCTCCTGGCAGAAGTGGGACGCCTCGCAGTGGGAGACCCTGTGGGTCTATCGCCGCCACTTTGTCCTGCCGAACGAGCTGAACAAGCGGCGCATCTTTCTGCAATTCGATGGAGTCATGATCGGTGCAACGTCTTACCTGAATGGCCACGCTCTGCCGCAACACCTGGGGGGCTACTTGCCCTTCCAGTACGAAATTACCAACCTGCTCACCCCCCAGGATAACGTTCTTGCCGTGGCGGTGGATTCGCACTGGATGAATGTTCCGCCGGAAGGCTCGCCGAAAGGGACGCGCGCGGTGGATTACTACCTGCCGGGAGGCATCCTGCGGTCCGTCAGACTGAATTCTGTTCCGCAGATTTTCATTGCTGACGTTTTTGCCAAGCCCGTAAACGTTCTCGACGCCAAGCGGCGCGTGGAGGTGAAGTGCACGATTGACGCAGGCGTGCAGCCGCAGCATGAGCTGAAAATCGAAGCCGCTCTGCTTGAGGGCGAACACCCTGCGGCCCAAAGCCTCCGGGCGGCGGGCCGGACTCTGGCTCACGCTTCCCGGGAGGTGCGGGTGGATAAAACCGGCCCATCCGAAGTTGACTTGACCCTTGCCGGTATTGGTGACGTCCGGCTTTGGGACAATGAGAATCCGAATCTCTACGAGATCAGAGTCAGGATGTCAATGAAGGGCCGGCCCCTGCACGAGCGGCGCGTCCGCATTGGCTTTCGCGAGGCGCGGTTTGAAGTGGACGGATTTTTCCTGAATGGAAAGCGGTTGCGGATTTTCGGCTTGAACAGGCACGAATTGTTTCCCTACGTCGGTTACGCCATGCCGGATCGGGTGATGCGCCGCGACGCAGACGTTCTGCGACGTGAATTCAATTGCAACTTCGTGCGCTGCTCGCATTACCCCCAGTCGGAAGCGTTTCTCGACGCCTGCGATGAGCTGGGATTGATGGTTTGGGAAGAGCCGCCGGGATGGGGCTACCTCGGCGACGATGCCTGGCAGGAGTTGCTTTACCGCGACGTGGGAGACATGGTTCGCCGCGACCGGAATCACCCCTCCATCGTCATTTGGGCCGTGCGCGCGAATGAGACGAGGAACGATCCGGATTTGTACGTCCGCACAAAGGATCTGGCGAGAACGCTCGATGGTTCGCGTCCCACGTCAGGCTCCATGACTTCCCACTCCCGGGGAACCTGGGAACAGGAGTGGCACCAGGATGTTTTTGCCTTCGACGACTATCATGCCGAGCCGGACGGAACCGTGAGCATTGCCCCGCCACTGCCGGGAGTTCCGTACATGCTCTCGGAAGCGGTCGGGCAATTCAATTACGCCACCGGCAAGCACTTTGACGCTTATTACCGCCGGGCCGGAGACGTAGCGGTGCAGGAGGCACAGGCCCTGCGTCACGCCCAGGCCCACAGCCGTGCGGCGAATTACGACCGAATTTGTGGCGTGGTCGCCTGGTGCGCTTTCGAATACGGCAGCCCAGCGAATTCAATTGACGGCGTGAAGAATCCGGGCGTCGCCGACGTCTTCAGGATTCCCAAGTTGGGCGCCTCGTTCTATCTCGCCCAGGTTGATCCTGCGGTGCGGCCCGTCATCGAGCCCGATTTCTATTGGGACTTCGGCTCCAAAACGTCCTCCGGTCCCGGAAAGCACGTTGCGATTTTTTCCAACTGCGACCGGCTCGAATTGTTTGTCAATGGCGAACGCCTGGCTACGCTTAATCCCGACCACGAAAATTTCCCCCACATCAAGTACCCGCCCTTCTTTGCGGATTTCTCCCCACTGGGTGCCGAAAAACCCGAATTGCGCATCAACGCTTATGTGGGGGAAAAACTGGCGATTTCGCGGTCTTTTTCCGCGGATCCCTCCCAGGACCAACTCTGGGTTCACGCGGACGACACAGAGCTGATTGCGGACGGGGCAGACGCCACACGCCTGGCGTTTCGAGCGGTGGACAAATTCGGATCGCAGCGTCCATTTGTGAGTGGTGAGGTGTCGTTCCAGATCAGCGGGCCTGGAGTAATCGTGGGCGACAATCCATTTCAGTGGGAGGCGAGCGGTGGAGCGGGGGCCGTATGGATCAAAACCCTGCCTGGTCAAACCGGCCGCATCAGCGTAACCGCCACCCATGCGACACTCGGCAGCAAGAGCGTGGCAATTGAGGTTCGCCCCAACACTTCTCCCTCGATCGACTAAGAACACGTTCGCCCATGTGAGGGCGCGCCTCTTTCAGGAAGGAGAACGGCCTTGAGCGGAGACATCTGGCACGAGTTGTGGGAACGCATCAGCGCGACCTTAGCGGGTCACGAGCGCCATTGGACTTCCAGAAAGACTGTGGTGCGGTCGATGATCCTCGCAGGAATTTTAACCGTTCCCGCGGGCGCTTTAATGGGCCAGGCATACGAGGGGGGCTCGCCTGCCGCGGCAGTGGATCCGTTTATCGGCACCGGACGCGGACCGGGGGGCAGTATCAATCTGTTTCCCGGCGCCAGTACGCCCTTTGGAATGGTGCAACTGAGTCCGGACACGGAAAGCCGCGGGTATGGCTATCACTATGACCAGCCAGACATCCAGGGTTTCAGCCTGACGCAT
Organism: Terriglobia bacterium; assembly: GCA_030040295.1. GTDB lineage: Bacteria > Acidobacteriota > Terriglobia > UBA7540 > UBA7540 > Bog-366. The sequence goes on from JASHTZ010000414.1 coordinate 7,004, forward strand.
ATGAGCGGCCCCGGCTGTCCCAATGAAGGTGATGTGTTTGTTGCCGCCAGCACCGGCCCTGTCCAAACGCAGACCAGCGATTTCGAGTCGACGTTTTCCCGCAGCCAGGAATCGGCCACACCGGGTTATTACCGCGTCCTCCTCTCGCGCTGGGGTATCAAGGCAGAACTCACCTCGACCGACCGCGCGGGATTGGCGCGATTTACTTTTCCCGAAGGCGCTCCGGCAAACGTGCTGGTTCCCATCAGCCACACGCTCAATTACACGGTGGCGGCACAGGTACGCGTGGAGAATGACCACGAAATGACCGGTTACGTGGAGGACCGCGTTTTCTGCGGCCGCCAGGCATCTTACAAAGTCTACTTCGCGATGACCTTCAGCCAACCGTTCGCGAATTTTGGAACCTGGCAAGGTGACGAAGCCGGCGAATCCGCAAGAATTTCTGCCCAGGGTCGCCTGGCAGCTCAAACCCAGTACGGCCAATGGGTGGGTGTATACGCAAGCTGGCCCGCTGCCACTGAGGAGCGCAGCGTCACGGTGCGAGTCGGCATATCTTACGTGGACCTGGCCGGGGCCGAAAACAATTTGAAGGCTGAAGCCGCGGAGGAAGATTTTGACCAGGTGAAGCGCGCAGCTTGGGCAGCCTGGAATAAGGCCTTGGGGGTGATTCGGGTTTCCGGAGGGACCGCTCAGCAGCGCCACGTCTTTTATACGGCGCTCTACCACAGCATGCTGATGCCCAGCATCTTCAGCGACTCCGATGGCCGGTATCTCGGCTTTGACGGCCAAATTCATCACGTTGACGCCGGCCATTTGATCTACTGCAATTATTCCGGATGGGATATTTACCGCAGCGAGCTGCCCTTGCTGGCGCTGATCGAACCAGGCCGCATGGAGGACATGGCTGAGTCCGTGGTGTTGATGTACCAGCAGGGAGGATGGATCGACCGTTGGCCGCAGATCAACCAATACACCAATGTCATGGCCGGAAGCCCCCTGACCGTCATGCTCTGTATGTCGTGGCTGGACGGGTTGCATGGATTCGATATTAAAGCCGCCTGGGATGGAATGCTGAAGGACGCCACCGAAGCTCCCCCAGCCAACGAACCTTACAAAGGCGAGGATGGGATCGAGTGGATCAACAAGATTCACTACATTCCCAACGACAAAATACCTTATGGTTCCGTCTCGCAAATTCAGGAGGATTGCATCGCCTACGCGTCTCTTTGCCGCCTCGCCCGGCAACTGGGGAAAGTGGACGATGCGAAAATGCTCTATGAACGTGCCCTCGACTATCGCAATGTGTTCGACCCGAACGACGGCTTCTTCCATCCACGCAACGCCGACGGAACGTGGATGAACAGGTTCGACCCGGCCAGCGAAGATCGCAGACAGGGTTTTATTGAGGGCTCAGGCTGGCACTACCAGTGGCTGGCGCCGTCGGATTTGGCGTGGCTGGTGCACGCCGTGGGTGCAGATCGCTTCAACCATCGGCTGCTCGATTTCTTCAACTACGAACAACCCGGCTGGTTCGGCCAGTGGTATAACCCTTACAACGAAACGGACCTGGAGGCTCCCTTCGAGTTCAACTTCTCCGGCATGCCTTGGGAGTCGCAGCGCGCGGTTCGCCGCGTTCTGAACGAAAACTACACCACTGCGCCGGACGGCATCCCGGGCAACGACGATTGCGGGGAAATGTCTTCGTGGGCCGTCTTGAGCATGATGGGAATCTACACCGTGGATCCCGCCAGCCTTGCCTATGAGTTGGTTGGGCCCGTGTTTAGCAAAGTCATTATCCAATTAAAGGCGCCGTATCCCAGGAAGACGTTCACCATCGAAACGTCAGGCGACCCGGAGAGCCAGCCCTACATTCAAAGCGTGAAACTAAACGGCCAGGACCACAATCAGAACTGGATAACTTTTAGTGATATGACCGCCGGTGGCAACCTGCAATTTGCAGCTGGCGCAGAACCCAACAGGTCATGGGGCGCAGCGCCGAACGATGCCCCGCCCTCGCTGAGCACGACGCCGGAAGGTGGTTCATGAGATTTCTTGCATGCCTGCTGCTGGCGCTTGCCACTCCACTTTGGGCGCAGGAGGGGCCGCTGCAGTGGGTGAATACGCTGGTGGGTACAGCACCTCTCGACAAGCAGGTGCTGATTGGCAACGCTCCACCCCCTGGCGAGGAGCTTTACACCGGTATGACCTCGCCGGGAGCGGTGCTGCCGCACGGCATTACAAACCTCGGCCCGATTAACAAGAACCTGGACCTCTCCTACCCGGCCGGGGTCGGCATGGAGTACGACTACCTGCACCGCACCATCTTCGGCTTCACCACCGGAATGAGGGATGTAGTTGTGATGCCGGTGGTGGGTCCCTGGACCGTGCCGCCGGAGCGCAGCGGTTCCGTCTACGACAAGTCCAGCGAAAAGGGCAGCGCCGGATACTACAGCGTCTACCTGGATGACTTCCGCGTGAAGGCCGAAATGACGGTTACTTACTGGACGGGGATTTTCCGTTTCACGTTCCCGAACAGCGCGCAGTCGCACATTGTAATGGATATGGGTCACCGAGGCGGCGACATTGAGATCCCGGACGACCACACGGTGCGCGGCTGCGCCGAGCGCCCCATTCGCGGCGGTGTCTCCGGCACTTCCGAGCGCGCCACGGCGAAGGAGTGCTTTGTGGCAGTCTTTTCCGTACCATTCCATGATTTCGGAACTTTCAAGGAAGTTCCGCCCCACGAGCCTGGCCGCCGGGGCTTTCTGGGAAGCAGCAAGGTAACTCCCCAAAATAAAACTGAATCCGGCCCCTACGCGGGCGCGTATCTCAACTTCACTACCAAGGAAGGAGAGCAAGTGCTGGTAAAAACCGCTGCCGCGGACAGTTTCGAGGAAGCACAGAAGCGTCTTGACACCGAGAGCCCGGGATGGGACTTTGACGCCATCCACCACCGCGCGGAACGGATCTGGGCGCGACTGCTGAACACCATTGAGGTCAAGGGCGGGACGGACCACCAGCGCATGATGTTTTATTCCAACTTTTTCCACTCGTTTGCCAGCCCGCGCCTGGTGGCCCGCAAGGGCGAGCCGTTCCGCGGGCTCGACGGAGAGATAAAGACAGGTGATTACGACCGCTACGGTCCCGTGCCTTTCTGGGACACCGGGCGCGACCAACTAGTGCTGCTCACCCTCGTCGAACCTGACGTGGTGGTGAACATTCTGCGCTCGACGCTCGAGCAGGCGCGCGAAACGGGGTTTATGCAAACATCGTTTCATGGTGACCATGCCGTCTGGATGTATCTGGGCGACTGGCTGAGGGGCATTCCGTTCGACTACAAAGCTGCCTACGAATATCTCTACAAGAACGCTACCACCACCCCCAAAGGGCCGCGGCCGTACCTGGACGAGTACCTCCAGAAAGGCTACATTTCCGACTTCATCCCCGACGCCAATCCCGACCCGCCCTACGCCGGCGGGAAGGCGGGCGTGGCCACGACGCTGGAATATTGTTGGGACGATGCTTCCCTAGCAACCTACGCCAAAAAGCTTGGCAGGGAAGACGATTACCAGATGTTCCGCAAGCGCGTTTACAACTATCGCAACGTTTTCGACCCCTCCATTGGCTTCATGCGCGGACGCACCAGCGACGGAAACTGGATATCGCCATTTGACCCGGAAGAGCCTTACTACAATTTCATGATGAAGGAAGCTTCCGGCTGGTCAACGCTGTGGTTGGTGCCGGAAGATGTGCAAGGCTTGATCGACCTGCTGGGCGGGCGCGAAAAATTCAATGCCAAGCTCGATGCATTCTTCACTACGCCGTTTCATGCCCCGGGAATTTGCCGCGATTGCACGGGGATGATTGGACAATATGTGCAGGGCAATCAGCCCGACCAGCAGGCGGCTTACTACTACGATTGGAGCGGCCAGCCATGGAAGACGCAGGTGCTGGTGCGGAAAATCCTGAGTGAGCTCTACGGCAGCGACAAGTACGGGCTGGGTTTTCCTGGGATGGACGATCAGGGTTCGACGTCTTCCTGGTATGTGCTGAGCGCCATGGGCTTTTACCCCGTAAATCCCGCCACCGAGGATTACGAAATCGGCAGCCCCATCTTTGACCATGTGACCATCCATCTGAGTGGCGGGCACGATTTCATTGTTACGGCAAAAAATAATTCCGAAAAGAATATGTACATTCAATCGGCGACCTTGAACGGCAGACCGCTCGACCGGCCATGGTTCGCGCACACGGAAATTGCGCACGGCGGCGAGCTGGTGCTGAACATGGGACCGGAGCCGAATGTCAATTGGGGCAGCGCACCCAGTGCGGCTCCTCCGTCGATGTTAGAGCAGCCTCAGTGAATCTCCGGCTCCACGGGCTCGCTCCACTTGCCGAGAAAATCAAAATCACAGCCTTCGTGAGCCTGGGTGACGCGCTCGGCATACAAGGAGAGGTAGCCGCGGGAATACCTCGCTGGGGGCTTGACCCACTGGGACCGCCGCTTTTCCACTTCCTCTGGCGCCACCAGCATCTCCAGCTTGCGCTTGGGCACGTCCAGCAGGATCTGATCGCCGTCGCGCACTAGCGCCAGCGGCCCGCCCACGTGGCTTTCCGGTGATACGTGCAACACGCATGTCCCGTGGGAAGTGCCGCTCATGCGCGCGTCGGAAATCCTCACCATATCGCGCACGCCTCGGTGCAGAAGTTTCTTGGGAATCGGCAACATGCCCCACTCGGGCATGCCGGGACCACCGAGCGGCCCCGCGTCGCGCAGAACCGCACTGAATCCTCAGTGACGTTCAAATCCTGGCGATTGATCCTTGATTCGAGATCCTGGTAATTCTCGAACACCACGGCGGGGCCCGTGTGCTGGAGCAGCCGTTCGCTGGCCGCGGAGATCTTGATGACGGCGCCATCAGGGGCCAGATTACCGTAGAGAATTGCCGTTCCGCCGGTTGGTGCAAGGGGGCGCTCACGGGGCCGGATCACGTCATTCTTAATGACCCGCGCGCCCTGCAAATTCTCGCCCAGCGTACGACCATTCGCGGTGATGCACTGAAGGTGCAGGAGGTCGGTAATCTCCGCCATCAGCGAACGAAGACCTCCGGCATAGAAGAAATCCTCCATTAGAAATTCGCCCGAGGGGCGAATGTTGGCCAGCACGGGCACGCGCCGCGCGATCTCGTCAAATACGCTCAGCGGCAGGTCCAGGCCGCGCCGCCGGGCAAGAGCGACGAGGTGGATGATGGCGTTGGTTGAGCCGCCAATCGCCATATCCACGGTCACGGCGTTCTCAAATGCCGCGCGCGTGAGAATCTCCGAGGGTTTCAGGTCCTGCCAGACCATTTCGACAATCTGGCGGCCGGTTTCAACGGCCATTCGCACGTGGCCGGAGTCGGCGGCGGGAATGGACGATGCGCCCGGCAAGGTCATGCCCAGGGCTTCCGCCAATGCCGTCATCGTGGAGGCCGTCCCCATGGTCATGCAGAATCCGGGCGAGCGCGCGATGCCGCTTTCGATGGCGTTCCAGTCCTCCTCGCTGAGGGCGTCGGCGCAGCGCTCCGTCCAATACTTCCAAATGTCGGTCCCGCTGCCGAGCGGTTGACCGTTCCAGTTGCCGCGCAGCATGGGTCCAGCAGGCATGTAAATAGCCGGCAGGTTGGCGCTGATGGCGCCCATCAGCAGGCCGGGAGTGGTTTTGTCGCAGCCGCCGATCAGAACTGCGCCGTCAATGGGCAAGCTCCACAGCGCTTCCTCGGTATCCATGGCCAGCAGGTTGCGATAGAGCATGGGGCTGGGCTTGATGTAAGTCTCGGTAATCGAGAATGCCGGGACCTCGACCGGAAATCCCCCGGCCATCCAAACGCCGCGCTTCACGGCCTCCGCCCGCTCTCGCAGATGGATGTGGCAGGGATTGATCTCACTCCAGGTGTTGACCAGCGCGATCACCGGCTTGCCGAGAAAGTCCTCACGGGAATAGCCAATCTGTTTCATGCGCGAGCGGTGGCTGAAACCGCGCATAGTGTCAGGCGCGAACCATCGCTGGCTGCGAAGATTTTCCGGTCGCTTCTTGGCTCTCATGGTATCGGCTCCAAATCGCTCGGGACGACCTTGGGAATTTGGGAATTGGCGGGCAGGCGAATCATGGAGGCGAGCAAGCCCGCTAGCAACATGCACCCCGCGAGAAAAGATAATCCCACTCGGTAATGCCCGGTCGCCGTACTCAGGTATCCAAATGTGGCGGGCCCGGCGAATCCTCCCAGATTGCTCCAGGAGATCACACCGACCGCTGTGGCGGCGGCGGTCTTGCCCAGCAAGGCCGTGGGCATGGCCCAGAAGGCTGGCATGTAGGCCTGGCACGTGAATCCCGCCAGGCAAAACAGCCCGATCACCAGCCAGCCGCGATTTCCCGCCAGGATCGCCAGACTCAGCGAAACGCCCGTCGCCAGCATGGGCACCGCGGTGTGCCAGCGCAGCGCGTTTGTGCGGTGCACCCACATGCCGTTCAGAAGAATTCCGGCCGCGCTACACGCGTAAGGCAGAGCCGCTCCGAGAGTGCGCACTGAGACCGGCATGGTTTTCAGCGTCTCCGTGATGGAGGGTAGAAAAAAGATGAGTGATTGGTTGCCCATGATCACCAGAAAGCCGACGGCGAGGAGCATGAAGGTCTGCGGGTAGCGGAAAGCGTCCAGCATTCGCACACGATGCGCAGCGGCCTTTTGGGTTATTTCCCTGCGTAATTGCTCGGTCAGCCAGAGCCTCTCTGCGTCAGGAAGCCATTTGGCCGTTTGGGGGCGATCCGCCAAATACCACAGCGTAATGAACCCAAATAAAATGGGTGGAGCGCCTTCCAAAATGAAGACCCAGCGCCACCCCACGAGAGCGTGCCAATGGATGTGATCAAGCACCCATCGCGACATGGGGATTCCCGTCGCCACGGCGATCGGTTGCGTGACGACAAAAAACGCCAGGGCGCGGGCGCGGTCCTCCACTCGATACCAGTGCGAGAAGTACACGACCACACCGGGAAAGAACCCGGCCTCCGCAATGCCTAGAAGAAACCGCAAAAGGTAAAACTGCGCCTTCGTGCTGAGGGCTCCGAGCAGAGGCGTTCCCAGGAATCCCATGAATGTCGCCACCACTCCCCAGGCGATCATGATGCTCGCGATCCACTTGCGAGCGCCCCACCGCTCTACAACCAAGCTGCCCGGAAGGCTCGTCACCACAAACCCGAAGAAGTAGACACCGGCCCCCAAGCCGATAACGGCGTCGGTGAAATTCAGGTCGATCTGCATCTGGAGCTTGGCCACGCCCAGGTTGGCACGGTCCAGATAGGCAAGCAGGTAGACGAACATCAGGTAGGGAATCAGGTGGCGCGTTACCCGGCGACGGGCTTGATACGCGATTTCCGGAGCAGCGCTATCGCTGCCAGTTGCCGCTGGTTTAGTTCGCAAGGAAAGTCGAAATGTCACCGGTCCTCGAGGATTTTCGTGCTGTGGTCGCCCATGTGGTTGGTCGGGCTGGAATTTCTCTCACCAGCAATCGTTATCCAACATCGGACTGTGCTTGTCAATGTTATTGAGGCGCTTGTATTGGTAAACTGAAGGCGTGG
>JASHTZ010000415.1 GCA_030040295.1 Terriglobia bacterium
GCGAGCTGATGCGCGCCCGGGAAGTGGGTGAAGCGATCGTGGGCGTGGCCAACGAGCGTGGCGCGGACATCCTCATCATGGGTCATCACCGCCCGCATCACCATTCGCTGGGCGAAACTTTGCGCGGCGGGACAGTGCAATATGTGGCCCACCACTCTCCCTGCCGCGTCATCGTACAGATTCCCGCGCCGGTGTCCAAATAGTGGCACGGCCATCCGAAGGTGTGAAAATATTAGGCCGTAGGGGCGGCCCTCGTGGCCGCTCCCGCCCAGGAGGGATAACCACGAGGGTTGCCCCGACAAGAGGCCCGCAGCATGCTTGCGTCGTAAATGCCCAATCGAAGTCACCCTGCAGATGAGCGAGTCCACCGAAGCTAAACCTTTAACCTCTGCCCTCCACGGCCCGAAGACCAGTTACATTCTTGCCGGACTGATTCTGGGAGCTGTGGCCGGAGTTGTTGCTAATTTCGCTTGGGGAAAAACGGCCGTGCTCGCTGACCTGATCCACTACGTTACCGAGCCCCTTGGGCAGATGTGGCTGCGCGCCCTGATTATGGTGGTGATTCCGCTGATTTTCGCGCGCCTAAGCCTGGGCGTGGCGGGACTCGGCGACCTGCACAAGCTTGGGCGCGTGGGTCTGAAGACGATTCTCTTCTTCCTGATGGTCACGTCCATCGCCGCAGTGCTGGGTCTTGCTATGGTGAATCTGGTTCGGCCGGGCGCGGGCCTTCCGCAAGGGGTTCGCGACCGGTTGCTGGCGACGTATCATCAGGAGTCGAGCCCGGAACGCGCGGCTCCGCAAGCCAGCCAATTCGGGATTCAGACTCTTGTCAACATAGTCCCGAGAAATCCCATGGGCGCGGCTGCGCAGGGCGATATGCTGGCGGTCATCTTCTTCTCCCTGGCGTTTGGAGTGGCCTTGGCCCTGCTGCCCGAGGAGCGCACGCGGATTCTCGCGGAGGTCTTGCGCGGCCTTGCCGACGTGATGATGGTGATCATCGAGTTGGTGATGTTGCTCGCGCCCTACGGAGTTTTTGCGTTGCTCTTCACCGTCGCGGCAAGGTTCGGGATGGACCTGCTGGCGCGCCTGGGCTGGTACATCGTGACGGTGATCGTGGGATTGGCCATTTTTGAATTCGGCGTCTACCCGGTATTGATCAAAGTGTTCACGGGGTGGTCGCCCTGGGAATTCTTCTCCCGCGGAATGCGGGCGATTTTGACCGCTCTCTCCACCAGTTCTTCCAATGCCACCCTCCCCACCACGCTCGAGGTTTGCGAAAATGCGCTGGGAATCCCGAAGGAGGTGAGCGGGTTCGTGGTTCCGCTGGTCGCGACGATGTGCATGAACGGCACGGCGCTGTTCGAAGGCGTGACCGTCCTTTTCATCGCTCAGGTTTTCGGCATGCATTTGCCGCTTTCGTCGCAGATTGTGGTGATGGTGACGGCAATTGTGATGTCCATGGGGGCCGCGGGCGTCCCCAGTGGGGCCATTCAAGTGCTGATCTTGGTTCTGGAAGCAGTGGGAATTCCGGGGGAGGGAATTGCCATGGTGGTGGGCGTCGACCGCCTGCTGGATATGTGCCGAACAGTTGTAAACGTCACGGGCGACATGCTGACGGCGGCCTTCGTGGCGCGGCACCAGTAAGCAGCAGCGCGGTGGCCCTTCGGTTTCGAGAGGCTATATTCCGGTGGAGTCCAGGCCGAAACGCCCTGAATCTTTGTGTCCGGCTACGTCATCGAACTCTACGGGAGTAATTCGAAAGGTTTGCCAAGGCTCCCAAGGAGGCGGAATTATGCCGGCCAAAAAACATCTGAAAGCTGGTGATGCAAAACCAAAGAAGAGAGCGAAGAAGAACCGGGGCGGAGCGACCGAAGGTCGCGACCCGTCCAGTCCTGCACCAGGCCGGGCGCAGCATTTACTAGAGCCAGATGCGGCGCCGAGCTCAGACGAGAGGGAAGAGAGTGGCCGCGACGAGGCCAAGGTCGCAGCGGAACTCGACGCCGAAGATCGGGAAGCCCGGTCCGCCGGCCAAGCGGGAAGCCTGGAGGGACTGTCGGATGAGGCGGAAGGCGATTCTGAAAGTGTGGACGAACTTCTGGAAGAAGGAAACGCCTTTGAGGCCGGCATCATCAAGGGCGTGGAAAACGCTCCCGACGCCGACGAGCAGGAAGTGAGGGTGCACGAAGTTCCCGAAGATGATGTGCCGGAAGAGTATCAAGATTCCGAGAAGTAGTTTCGGCACGGAGAGAACCCTGGCCGCTTCTTCTCCCCTTTTTCTCACCCCCCTTTTTGTTCTCCTCCCGCCTTTTCCTTTTATCTTCGGGAATCGTTCATCCATAGGTGGTTGCGCAGGCGGCTAAAAATAAGGACCTTCACCTTGCCCGGTGAGTGGCCGGGGCTTGCGCGAACCATGACTTCAGGCTGATGATAGTGGCTTGAAGCGTCAATTGGCCCTGAGACCTCTTGAAAACTCCTCCGAATTTCGAGTAATTTGCCAGATGCGATGGACGCGGGAAATATCCTCACTCTGTTGCGAGGGCTGAATTGGAAAATTGTAAAAGCCGGGTAGGTTGGCGAGGGGCAACGATGATTCAAGGGAAGGGTTTCGGAACTTCCCGAGTATACCCAAGGAATATAAGATATTCAGAACAAGTATTGATTATCTTAATAAAAGCAACCAATGCTGCTGATGCGCCATCGTATTAACCCAATGGCGGAAGCATTATACCTGACGGATGGCCGAAGGCCATGGGCATATCGCCCCGTGGCTAAGGCGCGCCATCGCAGGAAGGAGGAAGTTTGCGATACGTCGCGAGTCTTATTTCAGCTCTTTCATTCATAGGTTTACTTGCGGGGTCAAGTCTTGCCCAGACGAACTCTCCACCATCCACTGCGCAGACGAGCGCTCCACCGGCCGCTACTCAGACGAACACTCCACCATCTGTTGCGAAGACGAACCCTCCACCATCCGTTGCGCAGACGAGCGTACCATCCGTGGAGGTCTTTCTTGAGGGCGGTGGCTCATTTATGAGAGGCAACACATGGTATGAGACTATTCCGGTACAGATTTGCATACCAACGGAAACGATGTCATGTCCCGCAGTCTCCGGGCCATACACCACGGCGAACATGTCGAGTTCGTTTTCGACGGCTGCGAGCGCCGGCGCAGGTGCGCGCCTGCGCTTCACGCGGCATGACGCTATCGACGCCAGTTATTTGTTCAGCTTCAACCACCTCTTTCTCCGGGCGAAGGCAACCAATCCCACAACGGGGCAACCGATTGCCGAATCGGGGTCCTCATTTACTCGCCTCCAGTTGGTCTCGTTCAACTACGTTCATTACTTCTTCATTCGTAGCCGTATCCAACCGTATCTTACGGCCGGAATGGGTGAGAGTCACTTCAAAGGCCCCTTGAGTGCCACGGCGCCCTCCGAGGGCCTGATCGAAGGGGGTGACCGCTTCCAATTCACCTGGAATGCCGGCGCTGGGGCAGACATTCTTCTCCGGCATCACCTGGTCCTTCGGTTTGACGTCCGGGATTATATGGTCGGCCAACCGCTTCCCATCCGCGGCAGTGCCCTGTCCATTATGCCCGTGGCCGGAGTGGTTTACCGGTTTATGTGAAGCTATCCAAACTTGAGTCAGGATTAATCTCGCATCCACCGCGAGCAAGAGAATTAGACCAAGGCGAGACGGCTGGGAGCAGGTTGGGGATGGGATCAGGCAGAGAATGAATCCCGTGTGCTCCGCCCTCACACGGCGCTTCGGTTTTGCAGCAAAATCATTCCTTCCGCACTTGGGCTTCGCGCAAATAGCAGACGCCATAAGCGTACCGGCCTTCCCCCGGGAGAGCTCGCAGGCCGGAAATTCTTCCCAGCGAGAAGATGTTCGCTGCCTCCGGCGAGTAGGGCACGGCAACCTCCACCACCATTCCCACGGCGTATTTATTTGCGCTTTTGAAGCCGAAGCCGCCTTTGGAGACGTTCTCGGTAGGCACCACGTCGTCACCGTGGGTGGCGGTGCGAATGCACGCCGTCATCTTCAGGTCCAGCCGCCGGGCACGCCGCCGGTCCGCGCCATCTTTCGCTCGGGGCGGCGGCGGAGGAGAAGGCTTGAGCGGTGGCTGCGCCGAGGCTTCAAAGGGTGCTGAGGGCTCGCGCTCCGAAACTTTCCACGTCGTCACCTCCTGGCATTGCTTGCAGCGCAGCGAGATTTTTCCCTTTGCGTCAAAGACCTCCACTTCAAATTCACGCAGGTAAACCACTGCGGTGTACTTGCAGGCTTCGCACTCGAGCAGAACCTTGGCTACCGAGTCGGCCTCGTTCGTGATAGGTGGAAACTCGATACCCCAGAGCTCGATTTTGGGGTCGACGAACCGCATTCCGTAGTGGATGCCTTCGGAGGTCTCTGAAATCGCCCCGATCACGAGCATGTCCGCTTCCAGGCCGGTGGAGATGACTCGAACGCTCAGCTCCTCGTGCGGATTGATGTGCTGCAAAAGGACAATCCGCGCGCCATGCCGGGAAAGAACCGCAGTGCGGCACTCCACGGCGAAAACGCTTCCATGGACATCTTTTCCGGAGACGAAAAGTCGCAGGGAAGTGGTGACGCGATCGCTGCGGCGTGTTCCTGGTATCAGCATGATTTGGGATTCTCCCCCCGATGCTCTGGGGCAGCCGGAGATAATCACCACATTCTAACATTTTCTAAAGTTTTTGCCGCGCAAAGCCCGGACCAGGTGGTGTTCGTTGCCAAGCGGCGGCGGAGGGTGCTTTTCGGATGGGTCAGCCCAGAAAGTTCGAGAAGAGTGCCGGGCGTTCCAGATCGGCTTCGTTCTTGGTCTGCAGTTCATCTGGCATGGCCGCAAACGAAATAAAGCCCTCGTGAAATACGTTCTGTCGCGCCAAAACTCGGTTTATCTCGCCCAACCATGGTTGAGCGCGTGTTCTGGGAGGGAACGGATCGATTCCATGTTGGAGAGGCCTCGTGGTACTTCGTGGCAGGGCTTAGTTCGCCTTGGCGTGCAGGCCGACGAGCGGGCGGCGAAGGCGGCTGCGGTTTTCATGATCGATGCGGACCAGCTCGAAACTCAACTCCTGTGGGCGGGCTTCGCGCACCAGCACCTGGGCCTGGACGCGATACAGCCCCGTTTGAATTTCCAGCGGCACAGTGCTGCCGGGCTTGACGTGACACTGGCTGCGGGCCACTCCGCCGCCCAGGCTGAGTTGTTGAATGGAGACGCGGTGGCTAGTCTGCGTGGGTTTGACGACGCCCACCAGCGGGCTGGGCAGCTTGACGCGGTCGTAGCGGCGCTGGCGCAGCCAGGGAGTTTCAGGGTCGGGATCGAGGGCAGTAAGCTTCAGTTCTGCCGGTGTAAGCCCGCATTGTGGCTGGAAACGCTCGGCCCATTCCGGGTCGATTTTCCTGAGTGCCTGGATGGCCGTGATGCGCACTTCGCGAGGCTGCTTCCATCGCCAAAGCTTCTTGCCCTCCGCCAAGGGCCGAAGCAGGTGCTCTGCCTGAGGCTCGCGAAGCCTGCCCAGGGCCTCAATCGCCTTGATCTGCAGATACGGGTCGGCTTGACTGGCGGAGAGCTCTTCCACAATTCGCATCAGCCGCGGCGTGATCGCCATGTCGCCCGTCATTCCCAGTTCATCCACGGCCTCAGGAAGAACGGCGCGGTCCAGCAGGTCGTAAACTTTGTCGAGCAATTGTCCGCGCTGCGGTGCAAGGCTGTTGGCGAGTTGACGAACCACGTTGTCATGGGTCATCTGGTCCCAATCCTTCAGGCGGGTGGGAAGCAGTTCCTCCAAATCCTCGGGCTCCAGCCGGCAGAGCAGGGCAATGGTCGAAGCCGCTTCCACCGCAGGACGGGTTTGCAGGATCCTGCTGAGATGCCCGACCGCCTGCGTGCCGACGGCTTCCACCATTTCCAGCATGCGCTGCCACTCATCGCGGCGCGCGCAGCGGGGAACGCGGCTGGCCACCTGGTCCACCGTGGCATGAGGCATGCGCTTCAGAACTTCCACCAAGCCGTCGGGGATGCGCGGGGCCTTGATCGCTTCGTCGATGAATTCCGGAAGGGGGTTGCCCACTTTGACGCGCGGCCACAGGAGGCGCGCGAGTCCGGGCTGCTTCTGCTCCAACATCTCCATGGTCTGGAGAGCTTCCTGCACGGCGCGATATTCGCGGCGCGCGGCGGCCTCGTGACTGAAGCGCACGAAGGAAGCACCCAGAAGCGTTTGCAGGTCGGCGTTTCCTTCCTTGCTCAACGCTTCGCCCATATGGTGCAGGCCGGTCTGGAGCAGAGCGGGGTTAGCCTTGGAGAAGAGATCGGCCATATCGGTGAGGCCGGCGGCGGCTTTTCGGCGCGCATCCACGTCTTCGGTATGCACGCACTTGGAGTAATTATCCAGAATGGCGCGCGCTGAATCCGCGTCACCGCGCCCAATCAGCTCGTCCACAAACAGGCGTATATTGCGAGGCGGGACGGCCCAGGCCTCCGGCGAGAGCAGCATGCGCTGCTTGTGCTTTTCCGGAACGCGGGCCCAGAATTGTTTGTCCAGGATATCGGCGTGGGATTCCACTTCCATTCCCGCCTTTCCCATTTTTTCTTCCTGGGTCGTCAGAATCTTCCGCAGCGAGCCGATTTCGCGCTTGAGACGATCGAGGAGCTCCACTACCGCGTTGGTTTTTACATCGCCGCGCTCATAACGCTGGATGGCAAACCGAATCGCCAGGCGCTCGGCGAGCTGAAGGAGCAGAGGGTCGTCCGGGCGGGGCGGTTCGGCTTGAGAATTCATGCTCATCAGAGCCTGCGCCAAGGCTGCCTGCCCTGCGGCAGGCAATTGGTGCAAGTCCTTTTCAAGGGCGCTTACCTGCCCGGCGGAATCCGACTCTTCGACGGACTTGCCAAGTTGAGCGAGCCATCCCAGGACTTTGAAGATGTCGGACTCGTGAGTGCCGGTTCCGCCCAGCGTGCCGGAGCTGCCTCCTGAGCCGGCACCGGCAACGCCGCCGCCCATGCCTCCGCGGCCGCTACCCGGACGTCCGCCTGGGCCGCCGCCCGGGCCGGCACCTGCACCTGCTGACCCTGCACCCATTCCGGGACCTGCTCCGCTGCCGGCTCCCGCGCCCGGACCTGCCGTGCCCGGGCCCAATCCAGGTCCGGCACCGCCCCCCGGGCCCGCGGGATTGCTTCTTGCACCCTCTGCAGCCGCCATTAATTGCAAAAGGCGCTGCGGATCCTGAAGCCATCCCTGCAACTTCTGCGCATCTTCACCTAAGGAGCGAGCCGCAAGCTGCGCCGCCAGCGCAGCTTCACCAAGAGAGGAATCCTGCGCGACAAACCGCACTTCATTCACCTTGATGGCGCCTTTGTCACCTCCCAGCAGGGTCTTCAATTCGGCGGCCATCGGCCCGCCTTTTGCTGACTTGGAGGAAAAGGCGCGGACGAACCGCCAGAAATCGTCAACGGTGGCGCGATGGGAAAAGTTAATACTGGCAAGGCCGGCAGAGGTTAGCAGTTGGGCAAAACTGCGGTCCGTGGGACGCCTTTCAAGAGGCACACCATCCAGCAGAACCTGCGTGCCGGAGACTCCCAGAAGCAGGCCGCTCTCCCCGGAGAACTTCAAGGCCGATCGGAGGTCATCCCACGCGCTTCCCAGGAGGGCCGTCGTCCGCTCATGCTCCGCGCCGTAAAGTCGCACCGTTTTTAGAAGGATGTTTAAACTGCGCGCGAAGTTGCGGGCTGCAACGAGATTGGATGCGTCTTCCATGGGTGATTCGGCAAAGGCCGCACTGTTGATCCAGATTTGAGCCCGGCACGGCTCAACAGCTCCTAAGTACCATGACCGCAGACGCGCGCCAAGAGTACAATGGTACTAACCTATGGTTCTAGGCCGCACTCTTAAGTTAGTGCTCGGCAATAATCAACATATTACCACATTCCAGCTTCCTTAATGATTGTCTGTGTGATGGCTTCCAGAAAATATCTCTGAAATCGAGGGCGGCAGCCAAAGTCTAGGGGCAGCCTTTGAGATCTGAATCCGAGAGGGAGAGAATTCAACTTTTTCCTTGACAATGGCAATCCCATAATAGTAGGTTTGCGGAGTTCACACGAAAATTCTAAGAGGATTCTAAGCCAGAACAACGCAATTTCTAAGGATGAGCTTGGCAGCCAAGTGGCGGCTTCGAGGCGCTGAGCCTTGCGGACTGACCAAGGGGCTGGTGGGCCAAGACTAAATCAAAGCGATTACAGGAGGTCTAAATCGATGAAACGGTCAACTTTGGTAATAGTCGCAGCGGCAGTGATCCTACTTTGCTCGTTTGCGACACCTGCGCCAGCCCAGATGGTTTTCCACTCAATAGATACGGCCTCAACGGCCGCGCCCGCACAAAGCGTGGCGCGCGCGACGGTCAAGCAGGATTTCGTTCCAATTAACATGAACATGGGTGAGGGCAGGGTTTATTCGCCTGAGTCCAGCTTGGTCCAACCTGGCAGTGCCGGTGTGACCGCCCATACCAACGTGGAAGTTTTTGTGCCAAACGCATTCCAACCTGACCAGGTATCCCCGGCTATCTCTTCCTACGGGTTCAATACGCCTGCATCGATTGCCTGTGTGTATAACATTCAGTCTGGTACACAAGTGCCCTATTGTCCGACCACCTCCACGAGTTTGACAAACACCACAGGTGGCAGTAAATGGATTGCTATCGTCGATGCCTATGACGATCCGTGGATCGCTGACGACCTGAGCACCTTCGACTCCCAGTTTGGGGTGTCTGCCCCGCCCTCGTTTCAAGTTGTTTACGCGGCTGGTGTGGAACCTCCTTTTGATACTCCAGAATATGACCCAAATGGCGGAGACGGAGGGTGGGAGCTCGAGGAATCGCTTGATGTCGAATATGCACACGCTATCGCGCCGGGCGCGAATATCGTGCTAGTGGAAGCCGCTTCGGACAACGTAAGTGATCTGCTCACGGCAGTGACGGTTGCCAGCAACTGGGTTGTCTGCCAGCAGGCCACTACATGCTCCACCTACCCCGGGACGGGCGCGGGCGAAGTGATCATGAGCTGGGGACTCGGAGAATTTAACGGTCAAACAAGTTATGACACCCAATTTTTCAACACCCCTGGAGTTGTCTACTTTGCCGCTTCCGGGGATTCGCCTGGGGTTAGCTGGCCCTGCACTTCTCCGTACGTGGTGTGCGTGGGCGCCACCACCTTGTCGCGTTACACTACCACGACTCCTAACAACGGGATCTCACAGCAACCGTTGGGTGCAGAAGTGCAGGGAACTTGGGAGCTCGCGGGCGGCGGTTCGAGTGCAATCGAGAGTCTCCCGACTTACCAGAACAACATCGCTTCTACTCTTCAGAATCTCAACAACGGCACCTCTGCCGCGCCTCTAATCGGGTACCCAACTGGTGTGGGTCTTTCCACTTCCAATCGCGCTGTCCCCGACCTCTCCGTCAACGGTAATCCCAATACCGGCTATTGGGTATATGACAGCTTCGAGTTTGCGCTTTTGGGATACATACCCACCACGGCGCCTGACTCTGGTGGATGGTGGATTGTCGGTGGCACCAGCGCCTCCAACAACATCGTCGCCGGAATGGTGAATCTGGCCGGTACTGCACACGGCTCGTTCTACTCTTCGAGTGCTGCAGAGCTTGCCAACATCTACAGCGTAGTTAATCCGACGACCGGGGCCATTACCAGCTCAAACTTCAATGACATCATTTTCGGAACTGGCCAATGCGGTCCCTACATCAGCTACACGGCCAATACGGGTTGGGATCCATGCAGTGGCGTCGGCGTGCCTGAAGGTCTCGGTGGTCTATAAATCTTCCTGGTCAGCTCCGGGGCACCCCGCTCCGGAGTTGGCGGGAAGGCGCGACTTCATCCAGGGCAGGTGCTTTAGCTACGGCACCTGCCCGAATTCCTTCTCCAACCCTCCCATTTGGACCGCGACGCTTGTCAGTATTACTTTTCCTAAAACCGAGGTACGCTACCAACTTAAGAATGGCACCCGAATGCCACGGTCGCGGGGAGGGGGAGCGGACGCAGCAAATGCTCAACAATCATTCGTTGTCGAAATCCGCTGCCAGCGTCGATGGCCGAATCGCCATGCCATCACGTCCTGTGCGAATCCGATTGCTGGTGGTCAATCACGGCACTCTCTATGGTGGGGCAGAGAAGATTCTGAAGGATTTGCTGCGGTTGCTCCCGCCGGAGGAGGTTCAGATCCTGGCGATTGTGGCACCCGGACAAGGGCCTGCCCGAGTGATTTGGGAAGGCATCGGGGTGCGATGCATCGATTTGCCCGTTCCCTACTTTGCCCGCGCGCCGTTCCCATATTTTGAGGGCACCCGATTATCGTTGCATCTGGTCAGGGAAATCTCGAAATGGACGAGCTTTCGCCAGGCCTTTCACGCACTGCTCCGCCAAGAGGCGCCCGACCTGGTGTACGCTTCCTCACCCCATGCGGCCATCGCCATCGAGCCTGTGCTAAGGCAATTCCACATGCCCTGGATTTGGCAAATGCCTGATCTCATTGGGAACCGGTGGCTTAACCGGAGGGCACTGCGGCCCGCGTTGAGAAATGCTCAGGCGATCATGACGCTTTCAACGGCGACGTCGGATTCGATCATCCAGCTAGGCGCCGATTCGTCAAAAATTCACCGGGTTTATGGGGGAGTAGACGTAGCGAGGTTTGACTCTGCGGCTCCATCAGCCGCGCACTATCGTGCAGCGGAAGGAATCAGCGCGGATGTGCCGCTCATTGGGATGTTTGGCCAAGTAACCCGCTGGAAGGGTTGGCACATTCTAGTGGAAGCAATCCCGCGGGTGCTCGCTGATTTTCCCGCGGCGCGGTTTGTATTTGTGGGGCAGCCCCCGACCAAGAGGGATTGTGCTTATCAAGCTGCCCTCCAAAGGCGCTTGGCAGCCCTTGGATTGGAACATTCCGTGCGCTGGACGGGGTTCCGCGAGGATGTGGAAGGAATTATGGCGGCCTGTGACATCATCGTTCATGCCTCGGTTCGACCTGAACCGCTGGGACTTGTCATCATGGAGGGAATGGCGGCGCGCAAGCCGGTGATATGCGCCTCCGGAGGCGGAACGGAGGAGATGGTGACGCATAATGAGACAGGTTTAGTCGTGAGTCCTGGGAACCCTGGCGAATTAGCGGATGCCCTCAATCGATTACTGAGCGATCCAAGCTTGCGGACACGGTTCGGGGAAAAGGGGCGAGAGGTTGCAGCGGCGCGGTTTACGCACGATCGCCGCGTGGAGGCTTATTTAAAGGTGTTTCACCGGGTCGTGGAAATTGCACAGGCTAAGGCAGGAGCAGCCAATGCGCTCGGATAGGACAAAACGGCTGCTGAGGGCGGTAACTACCATGGGGCGGGTATGGCAGCATGCCTTTCTGAATGCCTTCGTCTCCCCGGGGCGCTTTCGGCAAGTTATGCCGGAACTACGCCGCGTCTGCGATGCGGTGTATCATCCCGGCATCGGAGAGCTCAAGATCTTCGATTTGCCCGGAGAGGGGCCAATCCAGATCCTCAGTCTAGACGGAGGCGGTGGAGGCATGAACTCCCAGGATC
The DNA here is from genome assembly GCA_030040295.1 of Terriglobia bacterium. Taxonomy (GTDB): domain Bacteria; phylum Acidobacteriota; class Terriglobia; order UBA7540; family UBA7540; genus Bog-366. The sequence goes on from JASHTZ010000415.1 coordinate 11,611, forward strand.
TGTATGCGCTGCTTCGCGTTGTCCGTTGGCTCAAGCCGCGTAAGATTTTCGAGATTGGGACCTTCAACGGCTTCACTACGGCACACCTGGTGATGAACTCGCAGGCTGAGGTCTACACACTTGACCTTCCCCTGGAACTGGCCACCGACCTCGTCGATTACAACTCAAATGACATGAAGCTCTTGCACCAACGGGACCAAATCGGTATGTTCTATCAGAACATGGACGTGAAGGGGCGCATCCACCAACTATTCGGCGACTCCCGAAAATTTGACTTCGCACCCTATCGCGAGTCGGCTGACGTCGTCCTCATCGACGCCTGTCACCACTATGACTGCGTTATCAGTGATTCGCGCCACGCCTTGGAGATTCTTGGTGAGAGGGGGGCGATATTGTGGCATGATTTTGCCAACCTCATTGATGTGACTCGGGCATGCAAGCATTTGGCGAAAGTGATGCCCATCATGCATATCGAGGGAACGTGGTTGGCGCTACACCTGCGTGGACTTTCGATTTCTGGCTTGCGGCGCGACTTTACAGGCAGCGTCGCGGCGAGTCAAGGCACCTTGCACGGGTAAGTTTGGAGGATGAGGTTCGTCATCCGGCGCTCAGTGCTCGGGTTGTTTAGCTCTTTATGGCAATCCTTCCTGTGTAATCAATTCGGTTCAGGAAAATTCGAACGTGGTTATGTTCAAAATATTCGTCACAGGCACGCCGGCACCCCTGCCAGTGGCCATAGTCGTCAATCACGATAACCCCGCCGTGGGATAAGCGCGGATACAGATGAACCAGCTCGTGCTGAGTGGATTCATACCAGTCTGTATCCAGGCGCAGTAGGGCGATCGAATCAGGGGCATGAGCGGGGA
>JASHTZ010000416.1 GCA_030040295.1 Terriglobia bacterium
TCGCACATCCCGGAGACCTTTAGCTTCGTCCATTTTTCGACTCAGGTGGTGGGGAAGCAATCCTCGAAGCCCTGACCCTCACAATTTCCAGGCTTACGATTCACCACCTAAGTTGGCCACACAAAATAATACGCATAATCCTGTCCAGGGGCATGGGTAGCCACGGTCAAGGCTTTTCTGGCCGTGGGTTCGCGAGTCGTGGACAAGCCCACGGTCAACCCGCGCTGCGAGTTGACCGTGGCTACCCCGACGTACCGCACAATTAAGCGCGTTATTTTGTGTGGCCAGCTTAACTTGAACTTTGCTCGCCCAATTTCTTAAGCGCATCGCCCGTGACGCGCATGGGGATCCACTCCTTCATGGCCTTTGCGCCGAGCGACTCATAGAATTCTATGGCCGGCGTATTCCAATCGAGCACCTGCCACTGGTAGCGGCCGCAACCCTTTTCGACGGCAACTTTCGCGAGATGCACGAGCAGCGCTTTGCCGATTCCCTTGCGTCGAAAGCTCGGCCGAACGAAAAGGTCTTCGAGATAAAGCCCGGCCTTGCCGAGCCACGTGGAATAGTTGAAAAACCAGAGCGCGAAACCCGCGGGCTCGCCGCCCCACTCGGCGATTTCGACATAAAAGCGCGGCTCCGGGCAAAAACCGTCGCGACGAAGGTCATCCGCAGTGGCCACGGCTTCCCGCGGCGCCCGCTCGTATTCGGCGAGCTCACGAATGAAATCCAAAATCAGCGGGATATCGTCCGCAGTGGCTTTTCGAATCTTCAGCATGTGGGAATTGTAGCGCAACTCGAACCGGCGCGTTGACATCGGCGGCGCATTGCGTTTAAATGACCACGCGTTTAGGGGGCGACAACGATGATGACTCGCAGGAATTTTGTGAAGACGCTGGGCGGCACGGCGGCGCTGGCCGCAGCACCGCGCCTTGGCGCTGCTGGGCGGCTCGCCTGGCCCGGACCCATCGGACTTGAAATTTACACCGTTCGCGACGCATTTGCCAAAGACCACCTTGGGACGCTGAAGCTGATCGCGAAGACCGGTTACAAGGAGATCGAGGTTGGCTCGGACTTTCCGCTTGCCGAGCTCCTGCCGGACGTGAAGGCTGATGGACTCACCATCCCCAGCGCTTATCTGGATATGCCCAAGACGCTCGGCGATTGGAAGAAGACCGTTGACGGAGTCCGGAACTTCGGTCTGCATTACATCGTGGTGGGCGATAATCCCAAGATGGACTCCGACGCGTGGATGCGCCGCGCCGAGCTCTTCAATCAATGCGGGAAGTACTCGCTGACTGCGGGAATGCAGTTCTGTTATCACGCTCATTTTCACGAATTCGAATCGAACGGCGGCAACTCGGGCTACGACATCATGGCAAAACACTGCGACCCTAAGCTGCTGAAATTTGAGATGGACGTCTTCTGGGCCACCTACGCGGGAGTTGACCCCGTGCACTATTTCACGACCTATCCCGGGCGTTTTCCGCTGCTGCACATCAAGGACCTCTACAAGGACGTTCCCGTCAATCCGCACGAGTCGCCACGCAACGATGGACCGAATCCCTTTGCACCCGTCGGGCAGGGTAAAATCGACTGGCGAAGAATTTTTTCAAATACCAAGATTGCCGGCACCAAGCACATTTACGTGGAGCAGGACCGCTGGAACCAGCCCTCGGTTGAGTGCATGAAGATCAGCTTCGATTACCTGAAGAATCTTCGGCTGAGCTGAGGGTTCAGGGGTCAGGCAGACGCGAGGAAGCCCCCGATGACAGCAATTATCGGCCTTAACTGTTGGCTGGTTGGATCGGCTTGCACGCCGAAATTCTCGAGCGCCGTAGCGCCGAGGAGATAGAGCGAATCAGCGGGCGCAAATATCACGGGGCACGTAAGCGATTCGTCCCGTTGAGGAATTGTCAGCACAGCCTCTCCAAGGAACCGCCGGTCGCGCCGGCCATCTGCGAAAATAAAGTCCCGCGCTCGTAGGGGAACGATGCCGATTTCCTTAAGTCGCCCTTCGGGGACGAACGAATACAGTGCGCCAGTATCGACCCAGAAATTCTCTTCGAAGAACCGGGACCGATCGGCCGGGTTCGATACCTTGACCCGAATTTGAAACATGCCCATGTTTGAAGCCCCCTGCGCGAGCTCTGCTACAAGTATACCGGAACCAATTCCGAAATTACAGAATGGCCGGCTAAACATCGAGCCCGATGGACCGCATCAGGTTCAAGGCGTTGCTGCTCTGCACGATTCCAGGTTGCAGCCGGTAATCAAAGATCAATTTTCCATCTTCCAGGCGATCCTGGAAATGCGCGTTGGCAGCGCGCGAGCCGAGGCCTTCGGCAATCTTCGCCAAAGCCAGGTCATGCGTGGTCACCAACCCTATCGCCCCGCGTTCCACGAGGCTGCGAACCATGGCCTCCGCGCCCATTCGCCGGTCCTGGGAATTGGTTCCTTGCAGGAACTCATCGAGGAGAAACAACACCGCGACGCGCCCCTGGGTAAGATCCACGATTTGCTTCAGCCGCCTTATTTCGGCATAGAACCGCGAAATGCCGCCCTGCAGGGAATCGAGCACGCAGATGGATGCGCCCACGGCGAGGGGTGAAAGCCGCAGCCTCCGCGCGCGCACCGGAGCGCCACACTGCGCAAGCACAGCGTTGATTCCCACCGCGCGCACGAAGGTGCTCTTCCCCGCCATGTTGGGCCCGCTGATGATGAGCACGCGCAGGTCATTTCCAAAACGCA
>JASHTZ010000417.1 GCA_030040295.1 Terriglobia bacterium
AGCATGGGTATAATCCAACAAGACGTTACCAGCGGAGGATATCCCATGCGTGGACAGGATAACGACCAAGGGGCGATGTTCAGCTATATTACCCTGGAGCAGCGGATTCCCGCCGACCATCCGCTGCGAGCCATTCGAGCTCTGACCGCGCACTCCGGCGCATCGATCGGGAGTTGGACAAGTTGTACTCGTGCACGGGCCGGGATTCGATTCCGCCCGAGCGGCTGCTGCGGGCCTTGCTGCTGATGGTGCTGTATTCGGTGCGCTCGGAAAGACAGTTCATGGAGCAGTTGAACTACAACCTGCTGTTCCGCTGGTTCGTGGGCCTGCAGATGGACGAAGAGGTATGGGACGTGACGGTGTTCACCAAGAACCGCGGGCGGCTGATTGAGGGTGAGGTGAGCCAGCAATTGTTGCGGGCGGTGCTGATCGAGGCGCAGGAGAAGCAGTTGTTGAGCGCCGAGCATTTCAGCGTGGACGGGACGCTGATTCCGGCCTGGGCGTCGGCGCGAAGCTTTCAGGAGAAGAGTGATCCGCCCGCGCCGGGGCAGGGATCGGGAAAGCGCGGGGAGTTGCTGCTGCGCGATAAAGTCGAGTCCAAGACCGACCCCGACGCGCGGCTCTACAAGAAGGCCACGGCGGCCAAGAGTGTACCGAGCTATCAGGGGCACGCGCTGATGGAGAATCGCCATGGCCTGGTGGTGGCGGCACGGGCCAGTTGTGCAGGGACGGCGGAGCAGCGCACGGCGGCGCTGGCCATGTTGAACGAAGTGCTCCCTCCCGCCGGCGGGCGAAGCTCGGAGCGACCGATCACGCTGGGAGCCGACACGCAATATCAAGATGCGGCCTTCCTCTCTTCCCTGCGCGATCGCGGCATCACCCCGCACGTCAGCGAGTATGCGCCGGGAGTGAACGGGTGGAAGAACGCGCTGCGCGAGGAGGAGCGCAGCGATCCGCGACGGGAGATCAGTCAGCGCAAGCGCCAATTGATTGAGCGAGTGTTTGGCTGGGCGAAGCTCGATCGTCCCCTCCGGCAGGTCAAGTTGCGGGGCCTGAAGCGGGTGAACTGGTTCTATCGGCTGGTGATCACGGCCTACAATTTGCGGCGGATGCAGAAACTGCTTCTGCCCCAGAGGCAGGTCGCCTAGGGCGCGGCGTTTCGGGGGGCTCGATATAGCCCTCCAGAAACTCTCCAGGTCAGACTTAGATCGTCTTGGCTGCCCTAAAACCATAGTTGATCACTCCGCGGAAGGAGCGGATAACAAAAACACCGGCTTTTTCCGCAGCCTGTTTAGGCCGGCGACACTGCCCCATGTTTCGTGTGACGGAAAACTTTTCATCACTTTCACCAGGTGGTGCTACAATCTGAACTTATGAAGCGAGCTACAGTGACCATCCCTGACGACTTGGCGAAGGCGATGGACAGCTATGTCCATGCTCAGGAGGCCCCGCCCGCGCTTACAGTAGTGGTGCAGGCTGCCCTGCGGCAGTACCTGATCCAGCGCGGCTACTTGCGGGCAAGGAAGCCGTTGCGCATTATCCCCGCAACCCGCGGCAGCGGACGCCGTGATATCAGCCAGGAGCACGACCGCTATCTGGCGGCAAAATGAAATCCGCGGTTTTTGCCGACACCGGACCGCTCTACGCCGCCGTTGATCCCGACGATGCCTACCACCGGCAAGCTCAAAGAGAGCTGAAACGGCTCGCACGCAACCACCAGGATGTCATCATTGCCTACCCCACACTCCTTGAAGCCTACACCCTTGTCCTGAATCGCCTGGGCCGGCGCTGCGCTGCGAATTGGCTCGGAAACATCCTGGCCGGGGCGGCTCTGCTCAATCCCACGGAGAGTGACTATCACGAAGCCGCACAAAAGCTCGAAGCCTTTGCTGACCAGCCGATTTCATTGTTCGACGCCACTCTGGCCATATTGGCCGCACGATTGGAAGTGGCAGTGTGGACCTACGACCACCACTTTGACGTTATGCGCGTGGAAGTGTGGCGGTGAAAACGTTGACAAAGGAGCGCTTTCTTGTTTTGCTGAGGCTTAAGACCTTCGAAAGATATGAAATGTCTTGTGCGTCCCCGTGTCTTTTGGTCGGAGTTGATGAAAAGCGCCGGATCGTGCAAATCAACGTCCGCAATCTGAAGTACAATTCAGCGCCATGGCTGAAGACCCCATAAAGAACATTGGCGGGTTCTTAAAAGTTGTCGCGAAGGCCAGCGAAGGCGGTGGCGAATATGTGCGGCTGTACCGAGGCCAAGCAGAAGACCACCCGTTGCTCCCCAGGCTCTTTCGCCCCCCAAGCACACCGGATAAGGTCAGAACCATAGAAGACAAGATCCTCAGTAGGTTCAAGAATCACAGCCCGTACCTACTACCTTCGAAACCAACAAATGATTGGGACTGGCTGAGCCTTGGACAGCATTTCCGCCTTCCAACGAGACTCTTGGACTGGACGGCGAATCCACTGACCGCTTTATTCTTTGCGCTCGACCATGACAACCCACCGTCGCCTGTAGTTTACGTTTATCACGCCAGCAAATCTCAGATTGTCACTCAGGAAGAAAAGCAGAATCCCCCGTTCGAAATCGAAAAGACCCGCGTCCTCAAGCCGAGTGCGCACAGCTTGCGGTTGGCGATGCAGGCAGGGTGGCACACAGTCCACCGATTTCATGGGAAAGGCGAGAAGGCTCGGTTTCTCCCGCTCGCCAGCATGGAATACCACGAAGAAAAAACCACCTCGCTACCAGTCGATCGTGACCGCACCAAGTCCCTGCGCAAAGAACTGGATGGGATGGGTATTAATCACGCAACCGTCTATGGTGACCTGCAATCCGTTTGCAGCTCCATCGGTCGCGAATTCGGGATTTCCGGTTAAGATCGGTAGACGCCCCCTCGACGTCCAGCCCCGCGGGCGGAACGCCCGCGCCAGTGCCTTTAACCTTGTACCCTTTGAATCTCCCCCGCTTGTGCTACCCTATCGCAACTAGCCGCCATGACCAATCTTGCAATTGAAACCGAGGGTCTCTCGCGCCGCTTTGGCGAACTGGAAGCGGTTCGCAACGTCAACCTGCGCGTGGAGGCGGGTCAGTTCTTCGGATTCCTTGGCCCCAACGGCGCGGGAAAATCCACCATTATTAAAATGCTTACCGGGCTGCTCGAGCCCACGGCCGGGCGCATCCGAATTCTAGGCCTGGATTTTGCGAACAATCCCGTGGGTCTGAAGAGCCAGATCGGCGTGGTGCCGGAAGGCCTTGCGCTTTTCGACCGGCTGACGGGGCCCGAATACCTTCTCTTCGCCGGACGAATGTATGGACTCGACCGCGTCACTGCCGCCGAACGCGCGCAGGAATTGCTCAATTTCATGGGCCTGGCGGACCGAAGTAAATCGCTCATCGTGGACTACTCGCACGGCATGAAGAAAAAACTGGCCATGGCCGCGGCGGTGATTCACGGCCCCAAAGTGCTTTTCCTCGATGAGCCCTTCGAAGGCGTGGACGCTATTGCCGCGGGAACCCTGAAGGAGATGTTGAATCGCATGATTGCGCGCGGCGTGACGATTTTTCTGACCTCACACGTGCTTGAAATCGTGGAAAAGCTGTGCAGCCACGTGGGCATCATTCATCGTGGCGAGTTGGTTGCCCAGGGATCGATTGACGAGCTGCGCTCCGGGGTCGCGTCGCGGCACGCCGAGGGGCAGAAGCTCAGCTTGGAACAAATTTTTCTCGATATTGTGGGTGGGGAACGCGCCGCGATGCCGGAGATCTCATGGCTGGAATGACTTCCATGCCGGACGTCGCGACCCAACTCCGCCTGGTGGGCTGGCTGCGCTGGCGCATGTTCCTCAACGGCCTGCGCGTCGGCAGCCGCAAGGTGGAATTGGCAGTCAAGATCGTCATGGGCGCCGGCATCGCCATCGGGGCGTTGGTATTGGGACCTCTGCTGGGAGTGGGCTCTTGGTATGCCCTCAGCCAGCACAAGCTCTTCATCATTCCCATTGAGCTTTGGGTGGTTTTCGCCGTCTGGCTGGTGCTGCCGATTCTCGTGACCGGGTTCGGCGCGGAGGCCAATCCCGTCTCACTGCTGCGCTTCCCGCTTCGCTATTCCACTTTTGTACTTCTGGCGTTTGCACACGGGATCTTCGATCCGGTGGCGGTGGCGGCGGTTTACTGGCTGGCTTGCATGACCCTTGGCGTGGCGGTTTCGTCGCCCTTGGCGCTGCTGAGGGCCGTTCCGGCGTTTGCCGTGTTTGCTCTGCTGAGCCTGTTGCTGAACCGGTCGATTTTCGCCTGGCTCAGCCGATGGCTGGCCCAGCGGCGCACCCGGGAAATTCTGGGCGTCCTGTTTGTACTGGCGATGATCAGCCTTCAACTCATAGGGCCATTGTCCCAGCGCTACGGCAGGCGCGCGGCGCCCCTGCTCACTCGCCTTTCCCCCGCTGAAGCGGTTCTCCCGCCGGGCATGGCTGCGTCCGTAATAATAGATAACAATACCCGAATCGCCTTGAGTGAGTTCGCCGGACTCCTTGTCTATTGCGGCCTGCTGGGCTGGGCACTTTCCGTTCGGCTGCGTGCGGAATATCGCGGCGAGAATCTGAGTGAAGCACGGCGTCCCGAGACGGACGAGCGTTCTACCGTGCGCGCCGGCTGGAGCCTGACCGGTGCTTCCCCTACGGTGGCGGCGCTGTTCGAGAAGGACTTGCGCTACCTCGTCCGCAACAGCATGGCGTATTTCACTCTGCTGGCGCCGGTCATTGTCGTGGTGTTCCTCAGCCTGGATCGTCCTGGGCCGCACGCCAAGCACCCTTTCTTCTTCAACTCCAGCTCGTTTTTGTATCCTGTGGGAATCGGCTACGTTGTGCTCACCCTTTTCGGACTGGCCTACAACAGTCTGGGGTATGACGGAGCAGGCGTAGCAATGCTGCTGAGCGCCCCCATCCGCTTCCGCGACGTGATGATTTCGAAGAACCTCATCCACGCAATGATTGCTGTATTGGAAATGGCCATCGTCACGGTGCTGGTGCAGTTTGTGGCCGGGCCAACTCCTCCGCTGATTGTGGCGGTAACTCTGGCGGGGGCGCTCTGGGTAATCCTGGCAAATCTGGCGGTGGGAAACCTGGTGTCACTCTATTTTCCCCGCAAGCTTCAGTTCGGGCAGATGCGCAGGCAGAAGGCCTCCGGCATGGCGGCCGCGCTCACGCTGGGAATCCAGGCGCCCGTGCTGGGCTTGGCCGTGGGCGCCTATCTGTTGGCGCGCTGGGCCGGGCGCCTCGAGTGGTGCGGCGCTGCCTACCTCGTGCTGGCGGTGGCTGCATGGATAGGCTATCGCCGCGTTCTGAACCTCACCAGCGACATTGCCTGGAAGCGCCGCGAAACGTTGATCGCCGAGCTGGCGCGGGCCGAATAGAAAAACTTCCCGCCGAATCGACCTTTCACCGCAAGAATAAGCTCCGGCAAACGTAATAAATCTGAACGGCCCCGCCGGGCTGTTCGTCATATCTACGAGGTTTGAGTGGCAGCAATGGAGCAGGTGATCTTGAGCCACGCGCTTCTATCTGCGGAGGCGAGGGATTGCGAGTTCGAAGCGGTGGTTCACGAGCACGCCCGGCACGTTTACCGCGTGGCCTGGGCGATACTGCGCAATCACCACGACGCGGAGGATGCCGCGCAGGAGACCTTCCTGCGCTTCCTGCGGCAGCGAAAACACTGGGCAGAGATTCGCAATCAGCACGCCTGGCTGGCGCGGACGGCGTGGCGGGTGGCTCTCGACCGGCGGCGGCAGGCAGCGCCGGTTTCACTGGAGGAAGCCGCGAAGGCGGTCGCAACGCTTCGCGCGGCGGGGGCGAGCGCGGAAGAAATCGCCTCGCATTCGCAGATCCTGGCCATGGTCGAACGGCTCGTTGCCAGTTTGCCGAAAGAACTGCGCGATCCCCTGACCCTCTCGGCGGTTGAGGAGATGACTTCCGGAGAAATCGCTGAGATTTTGGGAATCCCCGAGGGCTCGGTGCGGGAGCGCGTCTCGCGCGCTCGCGGAATCCTGAGCGCGAAATTGGCGGGTTTGATGGAGAAAGGCCATGGACGATAAGGAAAATCGCTTCGTCAACGATCTGCTCGATGCCTCGCTGCGAAAGTATGCGGGCGCGGAGCCTCGCCCGGGGTTGGAGGGCCGAATCCTGGCGGGAGTGCGCTCCCGGCAGCAGCAAGCGCGCCGCCGTACTGCGTGGCTAAGCGCCTTTGCAGTCAGCGGAGTAGCGGCGGTCGTGGTGGGTATGGCAGGCTTTGCGGCATTTCGTGGCGACCTTCGGCATCCTGCGCCGGAGCCGGCAATTGCCAACCATCAAGCGAGCAAATCTGCTGCCACGGTCGCGACCGCCGTTCCACCCGTGAAGCTGCCCGCGCCGCTACGAGTGACCCGCCAGTCTAAATCGACGATGGTCGATTGGCGCCCGCAGCAGTTTCCCACGCCGCGTCCCTTGAGCGAACAGGAAAAGCTGTTGCTGGCCTACGTGCAGGCGCTCCAGGCTTCGCACAGCGTTACTGAGCAGTCCGGTGTTGCTTCGCAGCCCGATGTTGCTTCGGAAAATGCCCAGCAGGATGCAACGACTGATCTGGTTATTCCGCCACTTAGCATCACGCCCATCAACATTAAGCCACTCGACACCGATGAGGATGGAGCTGGAAAGTGATGGCCGAGCAGGACGAGCGCGCGCAGATTTGGACGCAATCAGAGGTGTTTCATGGAGGAGCTTATGAGTAAGCGAATGGTTGTGACTTTGACCCTGATCTTGGCCCTGGCAGGCGTTGTAGGAATTCAGAATGCCGCCGCGCAGGAAAATAGCAAGCAACAAGAAGTCCCATCCAAACCCCTCAAGGAAGAAGATGTCCAAGCCAAGCCCATGAACTCCTACAATGTGGAGTTCACGGTGAATGAAATGGATAACGGAAAGAAGGTCAATTCGCGGAGCTACTCGATGCTGGTGCTTGCCGACGACCAACCGAAGTGGACCGATGGGAGGCGGCTCCGCGTGAGCAGCAATGTGCCCGTCCCCGTGACGAAAAACAGCACGGGAGGAGATGTGTATCAATATAAGGATTTGGGGATGGATATTGATTACCGCCTGATGCCCCTCGGGGGCGGCAAGATTGGAATATCGACGGTTTGGGGCTATACCAGTTTGGCGAGCGACCAGGGACACGATCCTCAAGCTCCGGTGACACGGCAAGTTCATGCCGAGGTCAAGGCAATCGTACCGTTGGATAAGCCCACCGTAATCTCAGACGTGGACGATGTTGCGTCCACCGCCCACTATGTCTTTGAAGTGAAGGTTACGAAGGTCACTCAATAGAATTGCGCTGGGACTAAGCCGTGGCACGGCCTTCCAGGCCGTGTCTGCGTCACGGGCCGGGATACCCTAGTGTAGTGCGCCACACAGATCGCAACTTATGTTGAGCCCCAACGGGGCGAAATAACGAAGCCCAGACCGAAGGCCTGGGTTGAGAGGGCGTGGCAAAGGTCTGAATTCAAGCCCTGAAGAGGCGAAATAGGTATTCCGCCCCTTCAGGGCCGGGGGGGTGTTGCGGTTTCGACGACCCAGGCCGTTGGCTTGGGCTTTGGTAGATCGCCCCGTTGGGGCTCAAAAAGCATCCGCCACAAGTTGCATTATTTGCGGCGCACTACACTAGCTACAAAAAAGCCCGGAATTTACTCCCTCCACTCCGCTGGCGTATAATCAATCATTGGGCAAAACTAAGTGCTTGCCCACGGCTAAAGCCGCGGCTGGCGCCTAACCTTTACCCACTGCTTTGATTGAATTCGAATTCTGAAGATTGGA
>JASHTZ010000418.1 GCA_030040295.1 Terriglobia bacterium
TACTGTCTTGGAGGCGTCGATGGTGTGCAGAGTGGAGAAAACGAGGTGCCCAGTCTCCGCAGCTTCCATGGCAATCTCGATGGTGTCCCGATCGCGCATCTCACCCACCAAAATGACTTTGGGCGCCTGCCGCAGGGCCGCCCGCAGCGCCAGTGAAAAGCTGGGTGTGTCGCTATGCAACTCGCGTTGGTGGATGGTGCCCTTCCTGTGCGGATGCAGAAATTCGATAGGATCCTCAATCGTGAGGACATGGTAAGCCTTCTCGCGATTGATCTTGTCGATGAGGGCAGCCAGGGTCGAGGACTTCCCCGAGCCCGTGGGCCCCGTCACCAGCACGATGCCGTTCTTCAAATCCACGATCTCCGTTAACTGCGGGGGCAGGTTGAGGCTCTCGAAAGTGGGAATCGTGTATGGGATGACCCGCATCACAATGGCGCATGATCCCCGCTGCGTAAAGATATTCACCCGGAAGCGCGACTGCCGCGGGATGCTATAGGAGACGTCGCAAGAACCTTGCGACCGCAGCTTCTCCATGGCCGCCTTGTTGTTCCCGATCAGGTGCGCGGCAATGCGCGCCGTGTCTTCGGCTGTCAGCACGAGCATTCCCTGGATTCCGACGGGTACAAGTTGTCCGTTTTGCTCAACCTGTGGCGGGCGGCCGGGCGAAAAAATCAAGTCACTCACATTTTTACCGGTCCGCAGCATCGTGCTTAGAATGACGGGCGGGGAAAGCACTTGCGTGGCTTCGGAAGCTTGGGCGGGCTCGGGTGGCGTAACGGGCGGAATGGACATGGCAATCCTCCAGGAGTCGTCGGCCAACTTTTTTCCAGCCGATCTTGCCGGCGGAAATCAGGTTAACCGCCGACCGCCCGTATTATACCAACTTGCATTGTCTTTGAAATGTCGGGAATGAATGAGCTAATTGTTTGGCGAGTATCTGGGCACGGGCACAAATGCCGTTTGAAATCCGCAAATCCATTTGGAGATCTCCGGCTTTGCCTGGGTGACAGTAAGGGCCTGGCAGTTCCGGAGGTATGGTTTCCTGGCCCGCCGAGCGCCGGGAAGAAACTCCGTCTCGCCCCGGCTGATGAGTATGCCGGGTGCGAGGCACCTTCCGCCCGCGGGAGAGGGAATAGGAATGCGTAGGCGCTTACTCGCAACGCAGCGCCGTCATCGGCTCGCCCTCGTCTTTATCGTTAGATTGCCGATAGGAAATATGGGGGGTGGAGATGCTTCAGGCTGAAGGCGCCGCCTTGTGGCCACAGTTCAAAGAGCAGATTTTTGCGCAAGTTACTTCACTGGAGCAAAGCCTTGCAGCGCTGGTGATGGGCGAACCGAACGCCGAGGAGCAAAAAAGTGCGCAAAGCGAGGCACACAAGCTGGCGGGATCGCTCGGCAGCCTGGGGTTTCCGCACGGAACGGACCTGGCGCGCCAGGTGGAGCAGGCATTGCGAAGCGAAGCGGCCTTGAATCAGGCGGATCTTCTGCGCGTCTGCGACTCCGTAAAAGCGATGCGCAGCGAATTGGAACAAGGCCCGGCGAAACCCGAAACTTCAGCGAAGGACGAGGCGGGCGCGGAAGTCCAGCCCGAAAAAGACAACCGACTGCGGCTGGTGATCGTTGACAACGATCGCGAAGTGGCCGCTGCCCTTGCGCTGGAAGCGACCCATCGGGGCATGAAAGCCGAAGTGGCGAACGACCCGGGCAAGATTGACAGCCTTCTTTCTCCCAACTCGCCGAACGCGGTCCTGTTGGATCCGGCGTTTCCCGACGGAATCGACAAGGGTTTGGAATTCCTTTCGCAATTGGCCGCGCGGCATCGCTCGACACCGGTCCTGGCATTCACCTCGGTAAAGACCTTCGCGGATCGGCTGAAAGTCGCGCAGCACGACGCGCGGGCGTTTCTCGAAAAGCCCATGCCCGCGGCCCAAGTGGTGGACGCGCTGGCGCATCTGCTCGAACGGCGTAAGGCAACTCGCGTTCGCGTGCTGGCCGTGGACGACGATCCCGCTACCCTCGCGGCTTTGCAGCAATTCTTGGAGCCTCGCGGCATTGTATTGAACGCTCTCAGCGATTCTAAGCAGTTCTGGGGGGCGCTGGAAAGCTTCTTTCCGGACCTCTTGCTGGTTGATTACGACATGCCGGACGTTACCGGGCTCGAACTGTGCCGTGTGCTCCGCAATGACCAGCGGTGGAGGGGCATTCCGCTTCTCTTCCTGACCGAGCACGATGATCCTGAAACCTTACAGAAGGTCTTCGACGCCGGCGCCGACGATTATGTGACCAAGCCTTTCGTTGGACCGGAACTGCTGGCCCGCGTCACCACGCGATTCGGGCGAGCTCACCACCGGTGGGACACTCTGGACAAAGAATTGGTGACCGGGGCGGAATCTCTGAAGACCTCGATCTGGTACCTCGACCGCTTGTTCCGGCTGGCCACGCGCCGCCGGGAGCGGTTGTGCCTGGTGGTTCTGGACTTGGATGATTTCGAGCATATCAATTCCCAGTATGGCCACCCGGCCGCTGACCTTGTATACCGTCGGCTTAACGAGCTTCTAACGGGCGCATTCCGGGTTGAAGACGTGGTGACCCGATGGGAAGAAGACGAGATTGTGATTGGGCTCTACGGGATGGCCGGCGGCGACGCCGTTCAAAGGTTCGCCGAGTTGCTGGAGGCTTTCCGCCAAGAGGAGTTCAAGGCTGATTCCGGTGACCCGTTCCATGTGACGTTCAGCGCGGGGATTGCCCAGGACTTGAAGGACGGCCCCGACCTTCTGTCGCTTTACCTCACGGCGCACGAGGCGCTGGCGCGGGCAAGAAAAATGGGTGGTGACCGAATCCTGACGAGCGCCGCGTTCTCGGCGGAGGGCCAGGCGTCTACAGGGCCGAATATCGTTGTGGTAGACGACGATGAAACGCTGGGCAGCCTGCTCCGGCA
>JASHTZ010000419.1 GCA_030040295.1 Terriglobia bacterium
TTCGCAGTCATATGCCTGCTCGCCCGGCACCGTATGCCTCATATCCGCTGTTTGTTCATCGGCTCGTGCGTTTGCTCCACGCTTCCTTCCGACCCCGCCTCACGACGACGCCGTTGCGCTTCGCTATCACTTCGCCTCCATCAGGCTGTGAAGAGGACTTTCACCTCCAAGCTGCCAAACATGCTCGGCACACATAAAAAACTCCTGGCGCTGGTGAGCAGCCAGGAGTCATCAGTCCGATATCAGGACGGTTGAAGGCGAACTCCATCGCCTAGGATGAGGTTATTATATCACGTCCGGCGCGTGCAGGGGCGGTTTGCTGTAGCGGCGCTCTAGGAGCGCCGACGCCGGTCCCGCCTAGGCAGGACCGCCTCGACAACGCCAAAGTGAGATAGTTGCCGCTACCGGATGTGCGAAACATGGTAGATATTGTATGGCGAACTTCGAGTCTCGAATTTCGGGTTTCGATCCGCACGGGAGATTTGAGTGACTGAGAAGCCCTCACCACGCGGAAAACTGATTGCACTCTCCGTGGACGGTCTGCGGCCGGAGATCTATCGCGCGGCGGAAGGACGTTTTCCCAACCTGAATGAGATGGAGAGATCGGGCGCGAGCGCGGAATCGATGGAAACGATTTACCCCTCCACAACCTATCCGGCGCACGCGACCATCGTTACTGGAGTCGCCCCGCGCACTCACGGAATCTACAGTCATCTGGCGTCGCTCGACCCCACGGAGAGGGCACGGCCCTGGTGCTGGTTTGCGGCGGTGTTGCGCGCTCCGGCGCTGTGGGATGTAGCACGCGCCAGCCGCCGGCGCACCGCCGCCCTCAGTTGGCCGGTAAGCGCCGGCGCTGCCATCGACCACAACATTCCGGAAATCTGGAACCCCGCCGCGCCTGATCCGCACAGCGATTTTGAGACGCCCGCGCGCCACTCGACTCCCGGGCTTTTCGGCGAAGTGGCCAAACTGCTGGCGCCCATGCTGGGCAAAGCCGATCCTGACCAACTGCGCGGGGAAGCGGCGCTCTACCTCTGGAATCACTATCGGCCCGACCTCTTGTTGGTCCATTTCATCCTGTACGACGCCAAGGCGCACGCTTTCGGTCCGGCCTCCGCGGAGGCGCTCAAGGCGCTGGAGTCCGCCGACCGGGCGATTGGAAAAATCCGCGAGGCGACTTCCGCCGATCCTGCCACCACGCTGGTGGCGCTTTCCGACCATGGCTTCCTGCCGGTGGAGAAAGAGGCGGCACCCCTCGTGGCCTTTGCCCAAAACGGACTCTTCGCGCGCGGGGCGGACGGCTCGCTTTCGCTGCGGCGATTGGGGGCGGTAAACGCCGGCGGGTCAATGGCGGTTTACTGGCTCGAACCGCCTTCCACCGACGATCGCCGGCGCCTGGAGGCCGCCGTGGGTGAACTTCAAGCCGCCGGAGTAGTGCAGGAAGTTATCGATCGGGAAAAACTGGAAACGCTGCAAGCCGATCCGGACGCTGAACTCATGATCGAGGCAGCGCCGGGCTTTACCTTCTCCGAACGAATGGAAGGGCCGCTGGTGAGCAATTCCGCGCAGGATCGCGGCGCCCATGGTTATTTACCTTCGCGCACCGGCATGGAGGCGACGTTTAGCATCGTGGGCTGCGACATCGCCGCCGGGAAAAATCTGGGGCGAATCTCCATTCAGCAGATTGCCCCAACTCTGGCAAAAATCATGGGACTGCCCGCCGATATTCTCGCCTCGGAAGCAAAGCCGCTGGACTTGCGGTGAGCAAACCCCATCGCGGAAAGCCGCTCAGTATCTTTCCCCGATGGAGATACGGCCTTCAAACCTCTCCTTGCACCAAGTCCGCCAGGTGAGCAGGTTCAGCAAGGTCACCACTTCACCCTTGGGGCCAAAGCCGTCAATGGGCTGGTCGGTGGGCGCTTTGAATTGCATCTCGCCGCTGTGTTGCACCAAATCCGCCACGGCAGTCCCGGCCAGGTGCTCTTCCACGGCGCGCTGCAAGGGATTGCGAATATGCGCTTGACCGTGCAACTCCTCCACCACGCCGAAGTTGCGGCGTGGCTTGGCAGGGTCGATGATGTCCCAAAGGTCGTAGTCACTGTAAATGTACTTGCCGTTGAGCATGACGCAACCGTAGTGGTTGGATTTTGTGTTTCCGTCAACAGAGTATGGCGTCCCCGGCCTGGTCAGAACGTGAGTCTCGAAATCGCGCCACGCCGTTGCTGCATCGTTAATTTTGTCGGGATCGTAAACGTCGGAGTGGATGCGATGGTCCACGACCAGGCCCGCCAATTTCCAAATACCTTTCGTGCTGTTCTTGTCCGCCGTCTTCGCTTTGCAGTCGATACGCTTGGGTACGTAACCCGGCAGATTCATGTAGCGAATCGATTCCTTGTTGGTCAGCCGCACGAAGATCCAGTAACCCGTCTGCACTGCCACGTGTGAAAAGATTCTCTCGTGATCCTTGTACATTTCCGCATGCCTCCCTTCCAAAGATTATCCGGCCACCTGATCCCCTTCACACAGGAAGATTGAAAGCGAAAAGAAGATTTGCACTGTATTTGGCCCAGGGAAACTTTGCCCATTGTATGTGAAGCTCGCGCCGCCAGCAACTCGTGAAATCGCCGCCGCAAATTGATCATCTTCGCTGGGAGAGCAATCATCCTCCGGCAAAGCCGGAGCCTTCACGGCGGCTGGCCCCTCAAAGGGGCCTGATCGCCACCGCCAACAAACCCCTCTTCCCTCTCCCCGGGGAGAGGGAAGAGGGGGAGGGGAGTTGGGGTGAGGGGTCCATTCGAAACGACAAATCCCCACGACTTGCCGACTCCCGGAACTGTCAAACTCAGGCTGCCACCCCGGCAGAGCCGGGGGATCTCCCAGCAGATTAGAATACGCGCGTATTTATTTTGATTTCCATCAATACGATGCCCGCTACCCTAGCCCAATCATGTTGCTTTTTTCAAACCGCGCGTCGATAATCATTAAGGTTGTCTTATCCGTACGAAACAATTTTTTGATCCAGGGGCTCGGGTGCGCAAATCGATTCGCTGAGGTATGCAACCAAGCCCCGCCGGCCTAAATTAGGGAGCGCCACTTGAACGCTGGTGCGGGTTTTAAAATTTCCTGCAACCTTAGAAAGTTCCAATCACTGCCGGCGTTGCGATGGTCCGCACGATTTCGCAGCGGGATCGCCGCTTTACTCTTCCTTCTTTTTTGCGTCCCCACGGCGCTCGCCCAGGTCATGCTTAATCCTTCGACTTTATCCCTCGGCAGCCAGGTTTTGAACCAGCCGGGCGCGGCGATGACCGTGACGGTAAAGAATAATCAGCCGGGAGCGCTCAGCATCAGCGGCATCAAAGTCAGCGGCACTGCCTCAGCAGATTTTGCCGTAAGCAGCGATTGTCCGCTCAGCTCAAGCGCGCTCGCTTCCGGAGAGAGTTGCAAGATCAGCGTAACTTTTATGCCATCTGCCTCTGGCCTCCGCACGGCCACATTGGAGGTGACCGACAGCCTAGAAGACAGCCCTGCCACCGTCACCTTGACGGGAACGGGTTTGGCATCAACCCTTCCCGCTCTCAATCTTGCGGATTCCGGCGGGTCTGTCATTCCAGAGAAGGCCCCTGCGTGGGTTGCAACCTCGCAAAATGAAATTCAAGAACCCGACGCTGCGTCGCTCCGCCAGGTCACAGGGCGCGTCCGGCCCCTCCCTGCAACGGGCAGTGCCGGCAATGGCTTCGTACCTTTAAGTGTGACTCCGCCGCAGAGCCCCGCCCTGGGCGACGGCTTGACAAGAATTCTCATCACGCCGGCGAATCCCACGATTCCGGCCGGCACAACGCAGCAATTCACGGCCACGGGCTATTACGCCGATGGCTCGACAGAAAACGTGACGGCGTCTGTGACCTGGACTTCATCGGCGCCGGGCGTGGCGACCATCAGCAACACCGGATTGGCCGCGAGTATCTCGGGCGGCAGCGCGATGATTACCGCTTCACTTGCCGCGGCCGTTCCGCTCGTCTCAACAGGAGAAACTTCCGGCCCGCCGATTGCCAGCGCACCCGACGCCCCCGTGAGCGCTTCCACGTCGCTGGGGGTCACAGGAACGGTCAGTCTCAGCGCCAACTCGATCATCTTCACGGCGCAGAACGTAGGGACCGCCAGCGCGGCCCGGGGCGTGACGCTGACCAACCGGACGGGCTCGACCTTGTCGTTCGGCAGCGTACAGCTTGCCGGAGCGAACTCCGGCGACTTCGGAGTAAACGGCAACACCTGTACGAGCCCGCTTGCCGCGATGAGCAGTTGCAG
>JASHTZ010000420.1 GCA_030040295.1 Terriglobia bacterium
TCCCGGGCGGGACGCTTCTGACCATTCGCTTGAAACATGACATGGCATATACCAAGTGTGCCATTGGACGCTTTCGGATTTCTGTTACCAGCATGGCCGATCCGAAGGTCGTGGCAAGCGTCCCAGCGAACCTTCGAATCGCATTGGACGTTCCGCCGGCGCAGCGTACGGAGAAGCAAGCTGCTGATCTGGCCGCAGCGTATCGGGCCATTACCCCACTTCTCCAACCGACTCGCGACAAGATTAAGGAAATTCAGAAAGAAGTCTCCAACTTAGGAATCACCACAACTCTGGTCATGGGAGAAGAAAACAACTTCGAGCGGCCCTGCACTCACATTCGCATCCGCGGCGGCTTCCAGAGCCTTGGCGACAAGGTGTGCGCGGGAGTCCCCTTCATCCTCAATCCCCTTCCCGATGACCAGATGCCCAACCGCTTGGGTTTGGCGAATTGGCTGGTTTCCGATGACAATCCGCTGACCGCGCGCGTCACGGTGAATCGATATTGGGAGCAATTATTTGGGCGTGGAATCGTGGAAACGAGTGAGGATTTTGGGACACAAGGCACGCCGCCCTCTCATCCGCTCCTGCTCGATTGGCTAGCCACGGAATTTATGCGCGACGGATGGAGCATGAAGAAAATCTTGCGGCTGGTGGTAACCTCCGCAGCCTACCGCCAGTCCTCGGACGCTACACCGCAGATCGAGGAAAAGGACCCCTACAATATTCTACTGGCCAGGGGTCCGCGTTTTCGCGTCCCGGCGGAGATGGTCCGCGATATCGCGCTGGAGGAAAGCGGTTTGCTGAGCCCCAAAATCGGCGGGCCCAGTGTCTTCCCCTATCAGCCCGCCGGCGTATGGGACCGCCCGTACAATCGGGACACATGGGACGAGAGTAAAGGCGAAGACCGTTACCGCCGCTCGCTTTACACTTTCATCCGGCGGACCTCACCTTACCCCAGTTGGACCACCTTCGACGCACCCACGCGAGAGTTCTGCACGGTGCGGCGCGTGCGAACCAACACACCGCTTCAGGCGCTGACGACTCTCAACGACCCGGCGTTTTTTGAAGCTGCACAGGCGATGGGCCGGGAGATTTTGCACGAGGGTGGCCTCGATGCCGCCTCCCGCGCCACTTATGGGTTCCGCCTCTGCTTGACCCGCCGTCCCTCAGCGGCCGAGTTGAATAGAATTCTTGCTTATTACCGCCTCGAGGTGGCTCATTTCCAGAATGATTCGAAAGACGCCGGCCTGGTGGCCAAAGGATACACGGGACCGACGGCAAATTTGCCGGAAGCCGCCGCGTGGACAATGGTTTCAAACGTTCTCCTCAATCTCGACGAATCAATAACCAAGGAATAATCCATGAGCGAAACATTTCCGCAAGACCAGGAAGAACTGGCAAAAGCCCTTACCCGGAGATATTTTTTCAAACAAGCCGCCATCGGGGTCGGCTCCACGGCGCTGTCTCTCCTCTTGCGTAGCGATCTGTTCGCTGCGGCGGGAATGCCCGCGCCGGCACCGAGTCCCCTCGCGCCCAAGCCCACCATGTTCCCGGCCCGGGCGAAGAGCATCATTTACTTGTTCATGGCAGGTGCGCCCTCGCACTTGGACATGCTCGATTACAAGCCCAAACTGCAACAGTACAACGGCCAATTGATTCCCGAGGAGTTTATGAAAGGCCAGCGGTTCGCCTTCATCAAGGGTGTTCCCCGCCTTCTCGGGTCGCCCTACCATTTTCCTAAGAGCGGCAAGTGCGGCGCGGAAATCTCTGAAATCCTCCCTCACCTCCAGGAGGTTGCGGACGACATCGCCATCGTAAAATCGCTCAGCACTACGCAGTTCAATCATGCCCCTGCCCAAATCTATATGAACTGCGGATTCCAACTGATCGGCCGGCCCAGCATGGGATCATGGCTGACCTATGGCTTGGGCAGTGAGTGCGCAGATTTGCCGGGTTTCGTGGTTTTGCTTTCGGGTGAAAATCAACCCGACGGTGGCAAGTCCTGCTGGGGAAGCGGATTTCTCCCCACGGTTTATCAGGGAGTCGAATTCCGTTCGCAGGGCGACCCCGTCCTTTTCCTGACGAACCCCGAAGGCGTCTCGCCGGAACAGCGCCGCGATTCGCTGGATGCTCTGAGAGATCTCAATGAAATGAATTTGAAGACCGCAAATGATCCTGAAATTTCTACCCGCATCGCCTCTTACGAGATGGCATATAAAATGCAGACCAGCGTTCCCGAATTGGCGGATATTGCAAAAGAGCCTGAACACATCCACAAGATGTACGGCACGGAACCCGGCAAGAAATCCTTCGCCAACAACTGCCTGCTGGCCCGGCGGCTGGTGGAGCGCGGCGTGCGCTTTGTGCAGCTCTATCACCGCGGATGGGACACACATGGGACTTCCGCCAACGGTGACATCGTGCACCGCCTGCCAAAATTGTGCCAGGAGACCGACCAGGCCGCCGCAGCGCTCGTCAAAGACCTGAAGCAGCGGGGGCTGCTGGATTCCACACTCGTGGTTTGGGGCGGAGAATTCGGACGCACACCAATGAATGAGGCCCGCAATCAATCGAAATTTCTCGGGCGTGATCATCATCCGCGCGCTTTTTCCATGTGGCTCGCCGGTGGAGGCATCAAGCCGGGCTTGACACTGGGACAAACAGATGACCTGGGGTACAATGTGGTTGAGGATCCCATCGACATTCACGATCTGCACGCCACCTTGCTTTACCTGATGGGGATTGACCACACCAAACTGACATTTAAGTTCCAGGGCCGTGACTTTCGCCTGACAGACATTTCCGGAAATGTTGTCAAGAAGCTCCTTGCCTAGGCTGCCGCAGGAGTCGCCAATTCATGGGCGTTCTGAGTCACCTGAAAATAATCAACCGGAAGCACTGGTTCATTTGCCATGCATGCCTGATGCAAAACAATCATGACTCCGTGCATGCACTATTCTTTGAAGCCGGGCCTGGAGAAGACTTCATGGGCCGAAGAATGTACCCCTGCCCGCGCTGCTCCAGCACCAACACGCGATCGTTCGAACAACTTAAAAAGGAAGGTGCCGAGCAAGCCCTGTTTGGGCTCGAGCGCATCGTCCGGCAAAATCCCCGCAGTATGTTCGAGATTAAACCCGCCAAGACAGCGAAGGCGTAG
The DNA here is from genome assembly GCA_030040295.1 of Terriglobia bacterium. GTDB lineage: Bacteria > Acidobacteriota > Terriglobia > UBA7540 > UBA7540 > Bog-366. Next base: position 3,158 of record JASHTZ010000420.1, read on the forward strand.
TCCGGGCGTCGTGTTGCTGCCTTTGAGCATGAAATCTGCAATCACAATCTTTGCCGCAATGCCACGTCTAACGCTTCCCGTGCCGCCTCATCGAGCTTGGCGCCCCGGGTGGTCAAGTAAAATACGTCGATTGCGCGTTGCCCTTCCGTGTCAATCAAGGCGACTTCAATATTGCACCTTTGGTCCGCAAGCACGGAACTTATATCGAAGAGCAAGCCGGGCCGGTCCTGTGCGACCAGTTCAAGAAGCGTGCTGTGGGATGAGCTCTGGCTGTCAACCCTCACACGCGTGGAAACCTCAACTTTCGGACGTACCTCGGCGTCCGCCGGGATCCTGCCCCGCATGAGCTTTTCTAGTTCCAAATTTCCACCGAGAACATCCCTCAGATTCCGTATCAAGCGGTCTTTTTCCGAAGGATTCAGCTCCAGGGTGCGATGAAGATCCACAAATTTGAATGTGTCCAGAATAATTCCGGCGGCATTGGCAAAGGCCTCGGCCTTGACAATGCTCATCCCCCAGGCGGCCAGAGTGCCGGTTATGAAAGCAAATAGGCGCGGACGATCCGCAGTGACGATGACCAGTTCAAATCGTTCGTTGCGCGCCTCGAGCTCCACTGCAAGAGTTTCACTGCCTAGACGGCGGGCCAATTCAAAGTGCCCGACAATTTGCGAAGCCGTGTGCGTTGCCGTGTAGCGCCGCGGGAATCCATCGAGGAAAGCGCGCAGTTCCCGAACGTTCGCCCCGGATCGAAGCGCCTTGAGCACCTCGCCCAACTCCGCTGAGGGAGCGGCGACCATGCTCACCCTTTCGTCATCAACGCTCCGCGTCAGGAAATTGGCGGTGGCGGCATAAAGCTGCCACAGGAGCTCCGCTTTCCATGGCGTCAATGCTTCGGGATTAACCGCACGGATGTCTGCATAAGTGAGCAGGCAAAGCATTTTCAGCCGTTCTGTTGTCCCCACGACTTTCGCAAACTCCCGCACCGTCTCAGGGTCAAACACGTCGCGCCGCTGCGACGCGGCCGACATTTGCAGGTGGCTGACAATGAGAAATTGAACGGTTTTCCAATCCGCTTCCGGAAGCTCCAGGCGAGCTTGAATTCCTTCCAGGGCTCGCAGGCTCCCCTGAATGTGGTCGTCCAACTCTGGAAACCCCTTTCCGACGTCGTGAAAGAGGAGAGTTAAGTACAGAAGGTCCGGCTGCTCGATTTCGGAGAGAATTTCCCCAAACTTTCTCATCCATACGCGGTCGGCTTCCGAAGATTGAGCGTCAACAGGCTGTGACTTCGTCCTGAGAAGTTGATGCAGGATTTCCAGGGTCATGAAGGAGTGTTCATCAACCGTGTAACGATGGTAGAAGTCCCTGATCACGAGCGAATCAATCGCATGAAATTCCGGAAAGAACCGAGTAAGCGCGCCTAACCGGTGCATTTGCCGGAGTGCTTCCGCAGCGTAGGGCAGAATCAGGATGCGCCTGAAATGGTGCCAAAACTGTGGCGGATGGAACCCTGCCCCGCCCCCGACTTGTGTCTCCACCTGCTTTTCGGCCTCGCGGCTCAGGGGGAGCCCGTGACGCGCCACCATTTCGAAAAGGCGCAGCAGCAATAACGGGTCCTCCGCAAATGCCGTGGGATGCCGGGCATAAATGCGTCCCCGGATAACGGAAAAATCAGCATTTGATAAGCGCGATCGCCAGTCCTGATACA
>JASHTZ010000421.1 GCA_030040295.1 Terriglobia bacterium
CCAGCAGCGTGTAAACTGTGGCGGCCGACCCGCCAGTTGACACCACCAAGTCCAGGATGCCGTCGCCATTCACGTCCGCTACCGCCAGTGGCATACTGCTCTCTCCAATTTCACCAGAAAATGTATAGTTCACAGGGGTCAGAAAGGCCCCGGAGCCATTGTTCATGTAAATGGATATCTGACTGCTCGCGGGGTAAGATTCGTAAATGCCGCTCCCCAACGCGATGTCCGGGAAGCCATCACCGTTGAAATCGCCAATCACCAGATATCCACCATTAGTTGAATAGCTCGCCGGCGTCTGAAAAGTCCCGTCTCCATTGCCGAAAAGCACGAGCATGGTGGCGCCCGTCCCAGAGTTATTCGCCACGAAAACCAAGTCAAGCTTGCCGTCGCCATTGAAATCGGCGGACGCGACGGTAGTGTAGGTTGAGCCGATCGTCTGGTTCAGCGGGACTGGGGCTTGGAAGGTGCCATCTCCGTTCCCCAACATGATGCTCGCGGCATAATAGTCGCTGTTGCTGACCAGAACGATGTCCAGCTTGCCGTCGCCACGGAAATCGCCCACGGTGAAATCGGTGGCGCCAATTGGCCCGCCGTTCAGTTCCAGCGGGTAATCCACTCTCGGCGCAAATGTGCCGTTTGTCGTGCCCAGGAAAATTGACATAACCTGGGTCATTCCATTGGAATAGCCCAGCACCGCCAGGTCCGGGATTCCGTCACCGTTGAAGTCCGCTTCGATCATGGGGCCGGGGCCGGCTATCGCGTAGCTCGCTGCACCGAATACATAACTTTGAGCCTGTGCCTTGAGTGGAACCAGGCCCACAATCAACACAGATAGCAGAATTGCTTGGAAGACGTGATGAATTCGAGGCATCTTACTTCCCCCTTTGCCAGGTTCAGGAACACGACACAGGGCACCGGGCGGAAATCATCCCCGCTCGATGGAAGAGGAAACCACGATTACATCCAGAATGTATCGAAGACCGCAAAATACGGAATTCCGTCACACTTGTCAACGGTCTACTGGAAGGATTAGCCGGTCGGCAAATAGGGTTGCTTTTCGCTTACCGGCTTAATGACCCGCTTGCAGGGGAATCGGCGCCAGCCGGGGCGAGAAATAATCACAGGTGCAGGGACTGCCCGGGCGGGGGAGAGAAACGAGGCCAGGAGCCGTTTTTGAGCTTTTGAATCAAGCCTCGGGCTAAGCATGGCCGGTCCCCACGCCGCCCCCTATAGTTTGGCCGTCAGGCGACGGACTCCGAACCCGCATGGCACGAATCGTGTCCCCCCGGGCCCTCGGGTTATTTCATTTCCTTCCGAGGGTTTGTGGAGAATAATATATGATATTCTACACATTTCCCTGGGCGGAATATTAACCATTTGCAGTCCTTGGAGGGCTATGCCGGTTCTGGAGTGCGTCGTTTTTGTGTTGGCCTTGATTTGGTCGCTCACCCCATGGGCTTCACCGGCCACGGCTCTCGCCGCCGGGATTATTTTTGGCATGACGTTGACGCACCCTTTTCGCAGGCAGTCGCAACAAGCCTCGAGAATCCTATTGCAGGTGTGTGTGGTGGGTCTGGGCTTCGGAATGAGCCTGCTCGAAGTGGTGCGCGTGGGAAAATCAGGCTTCCTCTACACTTTGCTGGGCATCACCTTTTCCCTAGTGGTGGGAATGCTGCTGGGAAGGCTGTTCAGCGTTCATTCCACGAATGCGTTTCTTGTTTCGGTCGGTACCGCGATCTGTGGGGGGAGCGCCATCGCCGCGGTCGGCAAAGTGATCGACGCCAACGACGAACACATGGCGGTATCCCTCGGGACGGTTTTCATTTTGAATGCGGTTGGTCTCATGATTTTTCCCCCCATCGGCTCTGCCCTCGGCCTAAGCCAGCCGCAGTTTGGACTTTGGGCTGCACTGGCGATTCACGATACCAGTTCGGTGGTGGGCGCCGGTGTGAAGTACGGCGCTGTGGCTTTGGCCGTGGCGACGACAGTCAAATTGGCAAGAGCACTTTGGATTCTCCCCGTCACCGCTGCCACAGCGGCAGTAAGGCACAGCAAAAATCGGATTCAGTATCCTTGGTTTATTCTTTTCTTTATCCTGGCTGCGATATTTAATACGTACGTGGTGAGGGCGGGCCACCTGTGCCATCAGCTCGCGAATTTGGGCAAGATCGGCCTGACCGCAACCCTATTTCTGATTGGAACCGGCATTTCGCGTTCCACGTTGAAAACCGTGGGCGTTCGGCCGCTGCTCCAGGGACTGGTTCTTTGGATCGTAGTTGCCAGCCTATCGCTCTTCTTAATTCAGAGGGGCGTCATCGGCTTATAGGTGCCCTGGGCAGAGCATGGCGCAGCCGCCGGGTGGTGGAGACTCCTACGTTATGGATTCTGCAATCTGCCCGAGCGACTTCTTTCCCCATCATCACCAAGCCGACCGGTCCATCCGCAGCATAGTTCCATCTTTCTGGTAATAGAATCTCCAGCTTGTGTGTACTCCAGTTTCCGGGGGACACGCCTTAACGCCCCGATTGCAGTGGAAGGACGCTGGCAGGCGCTGAGGGAAGGACCACCGGCGCGGGGCTGGCAGTAACGGGCGCGGTTCCCGTGCCCGCCAGCATTGCGGTTTGCGAACTGCCCGTGAGGCCATCGTTGTTGTCGGTAATGGTCAGCATCCCGGAGAGCGCGCCGGTGGCGCTGGGTGCGAAAGTCACAAGAATCGTGCAGGAGCCGCCGGCGGGCAGGCTGTCCGGGCAGTTGTTGGTCTGGGAAAAATTGCCGCTGGCGGTAATTGCCGTCACGTTGAGCGCGGCGCTGCCCGAGTTCGAAAGCAAAATCGTCTGCGAAGAACTGGCGGTTCCCACACTCTGACTTGAGAATGTCAGGCTGCCGGGCGAAACGGCGGCCGCCGGCCCCTGTGGCGATTGCAGCATCACGGAGACGCTGTTCGATCCTGAATCGGCGGTCACAAGATCAATCCTGCCGTCGCCATTGAAGTCACCCGCCGCCACGCCCCACGGGTTCGCTCCCGTGACCGGCGGGGAGGCCGTGGGCGCGAAAGTTCCATCACCATTCCCCAGGAGAATCGTGGCCTGGCCGCTGCCGTTGTTGGCCACGGCCAGGTCCGGCTTGCCATCGGCGTTGAAATCCGCAACGGCGATCGAGTAATTCGAAATTCCCGGAGGAACCGCTGACGCCGCGGCGGGCGTGAACGTGCCATCCCCATTGCCGAGCAGGATGGTCAGTCCGCAATCGCCCTGGTTCACCACTGCAAGGTCAAGTTTTCCGTCGCCGTTGAAATCCCCGGCGGCAATGGCATAAGGGCTTGGCCCCGTGGCGGGCGCGGCAGCGGCAGATGTAAACGTGCCGTCGCCATTCCCCAAAAGAATCGAGACGTTGCTGTTGGCGGAGTTGGTCACGGCCAAGTCGAGTTTTCCGTCGCCATTAAAATCGCCCACGGTAATGGCCTCCGGCACGGCGCCCGTGTCCGCAGACGCGGAGGCTGGCGAAAAAGTCCCGTCGCCGTTGCCGAGCAGGATCGTCACGTTGTAGCTGCCCTGGTTCACTACCGCAAGGTCCAGTTTTCCGTCGCTGTTGAGGTCGCCCGTGGCAACGGCCACAGGCTGGCCGCCCGTCGCCGGCGAGGCGGCGGCTCGGAAAGTCCCGTCACCGTTGCCGAGCAGAATCGTTAAATTGTCATTCCCCAGATTCGTAATCGCCAGGTCCAGCATCCCATCGCCATTGAAGTCGCCCG
>JASHTZ010000422.1 GCA_030040295.1 Terriglobia bacterium
CGCCCTGGGGATTCGCGTGACCCTCATCGACCGCTCGAAACGGCTCCTTTCCTTTGTCGATGCGGAGGTTGTGGAGGCGCTCGATTACCACCTGCGCCAGAACCGAATGACTCTGCGATTCTCGGAGGCGGTCAGCGGCATCGAGCTGGTGCAAAACGGCGGCGAGCCGCGGGTGAAAATCCATTTGGCGAGCGGAAAGGAAATTGTAGCTGAAAAAGCTTTGTATAGCATTGGCCGCACGGGCGCTACGGGCAGGCTGAATCTGGATGCGGCAGGACTTAAATCCGATGAGCGTGGCCGCCTGAAGGTGAATGAGCACTACCAGACCGAAGTTCCCCACATCTACGCCGCCGGCGATGTTATTGGATTCCCGAGCCTGGCCTCAACTTCACTCGAACAAGGAAGACTGGCGGCTTGCCACGCGTTTGGCGTTGAAGCCCGCAGTACCCCGGCGCTCTTCCCTTACGGAATTTACACCATCCCGGAAATCTCCTACGTCGGCAAGAACGAGGAGGAATTAACCCAGGCCAACGTTCCGTATGAGATTGGCAAAGCCAGCTATCGCGAAATTGCGCGCGGCCAGATCATCGGCGACAGCATTGGCATGCTGAAGATCATCTTTCACCGCGAGACCAGGGAGTTGCTGGGAGTGCATATCATCGGTGACAGCGCCAGTGAATTGGTCCATATCGGCCAGGCGGTGATGAGCTTGGGCGGGAAGATCGATTATTGTGTGAATACGGTCTTCAATTATCCGACCCTCGCGGAGTGTTATAAGACCGCCGCCTTTGATGGCGTCAACAGGCTGAATGGATAAGCTATTGCGGGGGGGTTCCGCAGCAGGGATCCGCATCAAATCATTCGGTGTCGCTTCCAGGCACGGGCTGCTTGTAAGGCCGTGTAATGTGAAATATACTTGAAATATAAGAGGTGAATCGTGGCGACGCCGACAACCGTTTATCTCAACTCACAGCAACGAAAGAAGCTATTTCAACGAGCCCGACGGAGGAATTCCAGCTTTTCAGTGGAACTTCGCGAGGCCGTGGACCTCTACTTGGATTTTTCACCTGCCATTGACCGGCAAAGCCTGGCAGCTCTGGCCAAGCAGGCTAACGCTTCCTTGGACCGCAGTATCGCGAAGCTGGACGAGGTGATCGCATACTGTCATCAGAGCATGGAGAGGATTAATGAGCGCAGGCATCGCTAAGGATATTTATGATGCTCTTCGAAAGATTCTTACGATCGAAGACCGAATATCGCAGCTCGCTGAATCGGTGAAGCAGGCTCAGGATGCCCTCCAGAACCAGGCAGAGCGCCTTGCACGGCTGGAGGGAAAATTTGAATTACTTGAGCACACACTCGCCGGCCCGCGCCGCAGGTTGCCCGAAAGGTCCACTTAGCCGGTCTGGAACACTTTGAGGCTGGTACTCCAAAAGCGCGGTTGGAAAGCAGGAGAAGGGATGTTACTTGTAAGCCGGCATTCCCGTGACGCGCTCACCGATGATGAGGGTGTGGATATTGTGCGTGCCTTCATAAGTGAACACCGATTCCAGGTTGCACATGTGGCGGAAGATGGGGTACTCGTCCGCGACGCCATTCGCGCCCAGAATGTCGCGGGCCGCGCGAGCCACCTCGAGCGCCATCTTCACGTTATTGCGCTTCAGCATGGAAACGTGGGCGAAGTCGGCGCGGCCGGCGTCTTTCAGGCGGCCTACCTGAATCGCCAGCAACTGCGCCTTGGTGATTTCCGTAATCATGTCGGCAAACTTAGCCTGTACGAGCTGATGGGTGGCGATGGGTTTGTCGTCAAACTGCTTCCGCGTCTTGGCGTATTCCAGCGATTCGTTGTAGCACGCCATGGCCGCGCCGATGGCGCCCCAGCCGATGCCGTAGCGCGCCTGGGTGAGACAGCTCAACGGCGCTTTCAGCCCCTGCGCCCCGGGAAGCATGTGGCTCGCCGGCACGCGCACATCCTGGAGAGAAAGTGTGGATGTCACCGAGGCGCGCAGCGACCACTTGCCCTTGATATCCTGCGCGGAAAATCCCGGCGTGCCCTTTTCCACCAGGAATCCCCGAATGCCTTCGTCGGTGCGCGCCCAAACCAATGCCACATCGGCGATCGTCCCCGAGGTAATCCACGTTTTCTCGCCGTTCAGAATGAAATCCCCGCCGGCTTTTGTGGCGCGCGTCCTCATTCCCGCGGGATTCGAGCCGAAATCCGGCTCAGTCAGTCCGAAGCAGCCGATGGATTTGCCTTGCTGCAAGGCCGGCAGCCAGCGATTCTTCTGCTCCTCGGAACCGTACGCGCTGATCGGATACATCACCAGGGCGCCCTGCACGCTCACGAAGCTGCGCAGGCCGCTGTCCCCGCGCTCGAGTTCCTGCATGATCAGGCCGTATTGCACGTTCGACATGCCCGCGCAGCCGTAACCCTGAAGGTTGGCGCCGTAAAATCCCAGTTCCGCCATCAGCGGGACCAGATGTTTCGGAAATTTGCCCTCCCGGTTCCAACCCTCGATCTGCGGAATCACTTCCTTTTCGACAAAATCGCGCACGGTCCGGCGCACCAGCTTTTCGTCGTCACCGAGCAGGGAATCAATTTCCAGATAATCGACACCATGAAAAGCGAACATAGATCCTCCTTCTCTCCGGGTGCTGGCGTGCGGCGCGAGCGTGGAGTGATCACGAACTCTGCCGCCAACGCGCTGTGGGATGTGGCGAGCGATCCCGCCGAAATTTTCTCCCGCGCTTTCCAAGGGGGCGTAAAATCCAGCATTCTATTGGGCAGCCGCGGAGTGGTCAAGGCGGCCGCCGGTTGTAGCGCGGCTGTCCCCAGCCGCGGAGTCGTCGCAGGTGGGGACACCCGCGCTGCAAGTGAAAAGGAAATGTCATGAACCAGCAACTCGCCCGGGACACTGCGCAAGAACGCGTGCGATTGACCGGGATGGTGAAGGCGGCGGGATGCGCAGCCAAATTAAGTCCAAGCATATTGGATTCAGTGCTCGCGCGATTGCCCAAACAGATTGACCCGAACGTGCTTGTAGGTTTTGAAACCTCCGACGATGCGGGAGTGTATCAGCTTTCGCCTGAGCTGGCGCTTGTCCAGACCGTGGATTTCTTTACGCCCATTGTGGATGACCCTTACACCTTCGGCCAGATCGCCGCCACCAACGCCCTGAGCGATGTGTACGCCATGGGCGGCCGGCCGATTTCCGCACTCTCCGTTGTCGGCTTCCCGAATTCCGGAAGGGACGTCGGAATTCTCGAGGGAATCTTGCGTGGGGGTCAGGCGAAGATGCAGGAAGCCGGCTGCACCGTTCTGGGCGGCCACTCGCTGGGCGATGACGAGATCAAATTTGGATACGCGGTGACGGGCCTCATCAACCCGAAGCGCATACTCAAGAACGTGGGCGCACAACCCGGCGACAGGCTGATTCTTACCAAACCCCTGGGGACTGGAGTGATCGCGACGGCCCTGAAGAAGGACGCCGCGCCGAAAGATTCGGTGGACGCGGCCATCCGCTCCATGTGTACTCTCAATCGCTCCGCCATGGAGGCCGCCTTGCCCTTTGAATTGCACGCCGTCACCGACGTCACGGGCTTTTCCCTCTTGGGCCACGCGCGCGAAATGGCCGTCGGAAGCAAAGTGAGTTTCGTCATCGATTCCGGGCACATCGAATATCTGCCCGGCGCGCTCGAGCTGGCACGGAAGGGCCATCTTCCCGGAGGCACGAAACGTAACCGGGATTTCATCAGCGGCTGTGTGGATTTTTCCGAGGGCGTTGCGGACGATGTCAGGAATCTACTCTTCGATCCACAAACCTCCGGCGGGCTGCTGATCTCTGTGGCGGCAAAAAACGCTGCCCGTCTTCAGGAATCGCTGCGCGTCCAGGGACTAAGCGCGCAGAACGTGGGGGAAGTCATTGAGAAGACTCACCCCTTGATTCAGGTTCGAGAACACGAAGGTTGAAGCGAGAATTCCTCTATACGCGCGTTGCGCCCTTTGCTTCGCGCGGGTTAAGATTGCCACAATGAAAAGGCAAATTCCGACGCAACTCGTGGTGGGTTTGGGGATTTTGGTGATCGGCAGCGGAATCGTGGGAGGCGAGTATCTCATGGTGAAGTGGTATCCGGGGCATGTCGCTGCCGTGACGAGTGAAACGCTGAGGCTCATTCCTTATAAGAATGACGGGATGGGAATTGACATGCAGGTCGCAGCGGGCATCGACAAAAAGGTGGAAATCTCTCCGGGAGAGGTGCGAATTTACTCGCCGAGGCTTATCAGCACCGACCCCTCAATTGCCATTACCTCGCAGCCGAATCCTGATCAAAGCGCTGAATTCACACCTCAGACTTTGGCTGTTTGGGAGACCGATGGCACTCTCCACCACCTTCCTCGCTATCAGTTTGAACACACCCGGATCAACGATCGCGACGCAGTCCTGATCTGGCAGTCGGTTGATCGTCATATGATGCTGACGACGAGAATCATATCTCCGGACAGGATCATCGAGGCCAAATGCACGGCCGGCGGCGGGGACGAAGACCTCTACATGCAGGCTTGTGATGAGAGCGTAAGAACAATCAAAGTGGCGGGGCCGCCGTCGCCGCCGCCCGCGGGGATGGATGGCGCCACATCCGCACCGATAACCCTCAAGCCCTAGAGCGCTGATGAAATGGATTTTCCTGGCCGTGTTGAACCGAATGAGCTCTTGGAGGGTTGGTGAGTCGAGCCGGACGAAAATGGGAAATCGTGGCGGGTGATCTGGCCACGCCCTTGGGATTTCGCGTGGCGGCAGTGGCCTCCGCGATCAAGAAGACACCGGGCGTTTTGGATTTGGCGTTGATTTTTTCCGATTCGCCCGCCACCCAGGCTGCCGGGGTTTTCACCACCAATCGAGCTGCCGCGGCGCCGGTGGTGCTCTCACGCCGGAATCTGGCGGAGAGCCGTGGACATTGCCGCGCCATTGTGGTGAATTCCGGAAACGCCAACGCCTGCACAGGAAAAGAGGGGGCACACACGGCGGAAGAAACCGCCCGGACTGCGGCCGAGCTCCTCGACATCGAGCCTGCGCAAGTTCTGGTGGCGTCGACCGGAGTCATTGGCGTTCCGCTGAACGGCGAACTGATTCGCGCGCAACTTCCGCATTTGAAAGAAACCCTCTCCAGGGAGAACGCTGCGACCGTCGCGCAGGCCATCCTGACCACGGACACCGTCACCAAGACATGCGTTGTGCGGTCAGTGGCAAGGGGCAAACCCGTACACGTTGCGGGCATTGCCAAAGGTTCTGGGATGATTCATCCGCACATGGCCACCATGCTTTCCTTTATCACCACCGACGCGGGCATGGGCGAGCGCATGTTGCACAACCTGTTGCTTGCGGCAGTAGGGGATTCTTTCAATCGCATCACCGTAGATGGCGATACTTCCACCAACGATACTGTGATCGCGCTGGCAAGCGGCCTGGCGGAAACCACTGTGGTCCCCGGAAATGAAAGCCGCGCGTGGTTTGCGGAAGGACTGACGCTGGTATGCCAGACGCTCGCCAAGATGATCGCGCGTGATGGCGAGGGCGCGACCCGGCTGGTCACGGTCGAGGTGGTGGGCGCGCGTTCTCCGCTTGACGCCGAACGTGCGGCGCGCGCCATTGCCAATTCCCCGCTGGTAAAAACGGCCTTGGCGGGCGCCGACCCGAATTGGGGCCGCATTGTTTGCGCCGCGGGCTATTCAGGCGCCAGATTCGATCCGGCCCGGATTGATGTGAATGTGAACAACCTGGCGCTCGTCCGCAAAGGCATCTCCGCCGGCTTCGATGAGGCCGCGGCGCATCATGAGCTCGACCAGAAGGAAGTGCTGCTGCGGGTGGACCTTCACGCCGGAACAAGCATTGCACGCGTATGGACGTGCGATTTTACCCGCGCGTACATTGACATCAACGCCTCGTACCGGAGTTGACGGAGGGAAGGGTTTCGCCGATGGCAGAACCTATGGCTCCCGCCTTTGTCCATCGATGAATGGCCGCAGGAAGTTCGCCGAAGCGCGGATTTCCTCAATGCCGCTCAGCCCGTCTTCAATGGACACCCAGCCATCGAAGCCCGCTTCACGCAGCATTCGGAAGATCTTCGGGTAGTCATTCATCCCTTTTCCAACTTCGCCGTGAGTCAGAATGGCGGCATAGCCCACGGCGTCTTCAACAGCCCGCAATTCCTCAATCGTGTGTCCGGGCTTCAGATGCCGGTCACTTGCGTGCATGGTCACAATGCGGTGCTTGACCTTCTCCAACAGATCGAGAGGGTCTTCACCGGCAAGAATGGCATTGGAGGGATCGAATTGCACTCCGAACCACCGCGAATCGATGCGGCTAACGATTTCGAGGAAGATCTCCTGCTTCTGCGCGAATTCGGGGTAAGTCCAGAAATTGTCCTTGTAGTGGTTTTCCATGGCCAGCACAACGCCTTTTGTGGCGCTGTATTCCAATGACTCCTGGATACACTCCACGACCCAGCGCACACCCTGATCGCGTGGAATACCCGGGCGGCGCTGGCCCGAAAGCACGCGGCAGAACTTGCCTCCCAGGCGTGCGGTGATGTCGATCATGCGTTTCTGGTGCTCCACTTCCTTCCGCCGGTCATCCGCGTCGGGCTTGGTAAAGTCCGAAGAACAGCAAAGCATGGGCATTTCAAACTTGTGGCGCGCGTGTGCCTCACGGACCTTCTCGAGGTATGCCTCGTCGTGGCTGGTGAGCGTTCCGTCGTAAAGCTCCAGCCCGTCAACGGGCAGATCCGCGGCCATGTCGATCCACTGGAACAAGGTCATGGTGCGGTCCCGCACCAGTTCGTCCATGTAGCATTTTGGAAAGGCTGCAAGTTTCATAATGGGTTGGTCCCTTAAATGGGCAAGTCGGACGGCGCGCCGAAGGGCAGTTGCTCGAAGTCGAGAACGGAGCCGGAGATCAGTTCGTTGGTGGCGTAGAATAACACCGCGTTGGCGATATCGTCGGGCAGCAGCAGGCGGCCGAAAGGACGGGTTTTGACTGCCGACTCCAGCCAATTCTCGCCTTTCCCCTCCAGCACGGAAACCAGGTGGCGCTCCCCTTCGGTCAACACCCAGCCGGGGTTGATTTGGTTCACGCGAATCCGGTATTGGGTCAGATAATTCGCCAGATTCTTGGTAAAGGTCATTAGCGCGGCCTTGGAGGACGAATAGGCCAGCAGGCGTTTCAGCCCGCAGTAGGCGTTGACGGAACCAATGTTGACGATGCAACCGCTTTGGCGCTCCTTCATGTGGCGCACCGCTTCTTGGCAGAGGAGGAACGGTGCGCGAAGATTGACGTCGAGAATTTCATCCCACAATTCGGTGGATGTGTCCTCGATGGTTCCCCGGTGGACGACGCCGGCGTTGTTGACCAGGATATCGACTCTGCCGAAGCGCGAGAGGGCATTGCGCATGATGTTGCGGCAGTGCGATTCATCCCGCAAGTCGCCGGTCACAAGCAGCGCCTGGCTTCCAGCGGCCTCAATGGCCTGCACGATCTTTTCACCACCGGCGCGCTGGCTTTCACGTCCTTGCACAAGCACGCGCGCGCCTGCCTGGGCAAATCTGATTGCAACTCCGCCACCGATTCCCTGGGTTGAGCCGGTGACCACCGCCACCTGCCCCGCGAGCGGCCGTTTTTCCGAATTTGCCTCGCCCATAAGTTCCTCTCAGACCCCACCGCTCGGCTGACCGCAGAGCAGCTACGCATGACTCGCAGAAACGGGTTTCAAAACGGCTTTCACAATTTCCCCGGAAGCCATTTCCTCGAAGCAAGTGCGCCAATTGGGATAAGTTTCCACGCGACCCACGATGCGCAGCGGGTCAAGCTTTCCGGACGCCAGCAGCGCCAGCACTCTTTCCCACATGGGGTAATTGTGACTGAAACTGCCCTGCAAGCGGATCGCTTTTTGGACTAGCGGATCGAGGGAAAAGTTCAGTGGTTGCGGTCCCCAGCCGACTTTAGTAATTTGTCCGCCCGGCCGCACCACGGCCATCGCCGTACGCAGCGCGGCGGAAGCACCCGTGGCGTCGATCACCACGCTCACCCCCAAGCCGTCGCCGACCGAGCGCACCGCTTCAAGAATGGCTTCTTCGCCCTCTATGATGATCCGGTCTACTCCGAGCGATTGCGCCACTTTCATGCGCGGAGCGTCCTGCTTAAGCCCTGCCACCCCCACCCAACTTGCGCCCGAAATCTTGGCGAGCTCCAGGCAAAGCAGACCGATGGGGCCAGGCCCGAGAACCAGAACGGAATCGCCGGGATGGATTGAAGTGTGAACGCACGCAGCGTTGTAAGCTACGCAGCAAGGCTCGGTCAGGGCGGCTTTTTCGAAAGGAACGGAGCCAGGGAGCCGGTGCAGGCAGCGCACAGGGACTCGCACAAAGTCCGCCATGGCGCCGTTCATGGCATGGCCGAAACCGCGCCGCCGGGGGCAAAGGTTATATTCGCCCGAACGGCAATACGCGCACTCACCGCAGATATACGCCGCGGTTTCCGATACCACCCGGTCGCCCTCGTGGAACGCCCGCACCCTCTTCCCCACCGCGCTCACCACGCCGGTAAACTCGTGCCCCAGGATCACCGGGATGTTAACCGGCCAGCTCTGGGTGTTATGAAACTGGTGCACTTCGCTTCCACAGACGCCTACGGCGCAGGTGGAGAGCAGGACTTCGTCCTCGTCGGGATCGCCGGGCCGCGGCACTTCGCGCAGCTCGACCGCATATTTTTCCAAGGCGTAATGGACGATCGCCGCCATCAATGGATTGGACATAGATAACCCTTCTGAAAAGCTTCGACACTCTAAAGATTGAAATCCACGAATTTGCCGGGGTCGCTGGGCCGACTCTATGGGGTCTGCAATTTCGCGATGATCTCGCGAAGCAACCCTTCCAGATCATGTGCGGGCGTTTTGAAGGCATTGGCATCAACGGTGAGCGGCGCGCCCAGCACAAGGTGATGAACTCCATATTGGGGCAGTCGCATCACCTGCTCGACGGAGAGGCCCCCGACCGCCTGCACGGGAATGGTGACGGCTTTGACGACCGCCAACAATTCGTCGAGGGGACTGGGCGGAACGCCACCGTGCGCGGCGATCACCTGCGGATCGCGGCGCTCGTCGTAGCCCACATGATGCACGATGAAATCGACGCCCAGATCCTGCATCATGCGCGAGGCGGCTGGCTTATCTTCGCAACCCAAATCGTCGCCCATCACCTTCACGCCATAATCGCGCCCGGCCTTGACCACTACCTTGAGGGTTGCCGAATGCGCCCGCGCCATCACCACCACATGTGTCGCTCCCGCCTTGGCCATCATCTCCGCTTCCAGATACCCGCCGTCCATGGTCTTCAGGTCGGCCACGACTGGATAATTTGGGAACTCGCGCCGAAGCGCTTTCACGGCGTGCAACCCTTCGCCCAGGAGCAGCGGCGTTCCCGCCTCCAGCCAGTCCACGCCGGCGCGCACCGCTTTGTGCGCGTGATCCAGAGCTTCTTCGATGGTGGTAAGATCGAGCGAAATCTGTACGATGGGTCGTGGCGAATTTTTCAAGTCGCTTTCCGCATATCACGAGGTGGAATTCAATGAAGAGATACGTTAACGCACTTTGCCGAATATCTCAACTCCCTCGCATCACGCTCTCTCAAATCCGCAGCGGTCTTAACTTGATCTGCGAAGCTGCCTCCAAGAGCTGCGATGACAATGCAGTTGTCAGGGGGCAGAGCAATTTTGTAAGCTTGCGGCGCCCGCAGCATACGCTTCAAGCTGTTGGTTCGATGCAGCTCAGAGGCGCGGTGTTCTGCAAAGGAGGCATTCTCCATGGATCGAAGAGCCTTTTACAAAACGCTTGCCGGAGCGACTCTGGGTGTGGCCGCAACCCCAGTTAAGCCTGCTTTGGGCGCGCACCCAGGCTTTACAACTCCTTCCCTTGCTTCGGACCAGAGCATTGCGGAAACTCCCTTCAAGATTTCCATCATGCTTTGGACGGTGTTTAACAAGCTTCCTTTCGACGAGCGGCTGGAAAAGGTTGCCGAGGCCGGCTATCACGCCGTCGAACTGGTCGGCGAACCCTCAAATTGGTCCGAGGATGATTTCCGCCGCTACAACAAAAAACGCGCGGAGTTGGGAATCATATTTGATACCTGCGCGGGATTGCGGCATGGCGTGGGCGACCCGAGCGTTCGTGACGCATTCCTCGATGAGGTCCGAGCCCAACTTCAGGTTATGGAGAAGATTGAGTGTCCACGCTTGATCGTCATGTCGGGCAATGTTGTGCCGGGGCTATCGCCGCAGGCGCAGCACGACAGTTGCGTGGAGGGACTAAAAAGAGCAGCCGAGCTGGTGGAAGGGAAGAACATTACCCTGCTGGTCGAAAATATCGACCTCGAGGAAAATCCGCATTATTACCTTTGGTCCGTGCCGGAGGCGTTCAAGATTATTGAGCAAGTGGATCACCCCCAAGTCAGATTTCTGTACGACTTTTACCACGCGCAGATTTCGGGCGGCAATTTGATTACACACCTCCAGAAAAACGTCGAGAAAGTGGGTTTGATTCATATTGCTGACGTTCCCGGCCGTCACGAGCCCGGTACCGGGGAAATCGACTATATCAATATTTACAAAAAACTCGGCGAGCTTAACTACAATCACTACGTTGCCATGGAATTTCATCCCAGCGCCGACCCTGTCAAAATCCTTTCCCACGCGCGCCTGGAAGCACTTCGCGCCGCGCAGGGATGAGAACAATCACACTTCGCGAATTCACGCCGTCAAGGGGGGACCGTAGATGGAATGAGGCGTAAATCATGGCGCCACCGAAAACTCTGAAGACGTTGGATGTGCGAACGCTCGAGCACTGGCGGAGGTGGCTCGCCGAGCATCACGACTCGGAATCGGAAGTGTGGCTCATTTTCCATAAGCAACACACTGGCGTGCCATGCGTTGATTACTTGGATGCCGTCGATGAAACTCTCTGCTTCGGATGGATCGATAGCTTGGTTCGCCGCATTGACGACGCGAGATATGCCCGCAAATTCACTCCGCGCAAGGCGGATAGCAAATGGTCCACGACCAATCGCCAGCGCTTCGCGGAGTTGAAAGCCCGAGGCCGATTGATGCCCGCGGGGTTGGACAGGCCGCCCACCAACCGTAGCGGCGATGCTCCCCGCCCCTCGATTTCAAAGCTTCCGCCTTACATTCAGGAAGCGCTCACCAAGAACCCATTGGCCAAGAGATTTTTTGACCGCCTTGCGCCATCTTCTCGGCGGCTGTACATCGGTTGGATCGATTCCGCAAAACAGCAAGATACCAAGGCCCGGCGGCTCCAGGAGGCCATCCGACTTCTCGCCGCGGGCAAGAAATTGGGATTGAAATAAGCGGAGGTTGACATCATTGAGGCAACGTAACTTTGTATCACAAAGTACTTGACAAGAGTCTGTTGCGCGAGTATACCTTTACCATGTCTTGTGCCAGTCCGGCCCGTTCTCGACGCCTTCACTCCGCCTCGCTGCATGTCCATGCCATTGAGGATCTGCGCTTCATCCGCCAGACCATGGAAAATGCCGCCTCGTTCACGGCTGTCCCCGGCTGGGGTGGTGTGGCAATGGGCCTCACCGCGGTCGCGGCTGCGACGCTTGGTCCGCCCCCCTCGAACCCCCGAGCGTGGGTGATTACATGGATGCTTGCCGCCCTGAGCGCATTCATCCTGGGGGCATTGGCGATTTTTTGGAAATCGCGGCGCAAGGGAACGCCTGTTTTCACTTTGCCCGGCCGGAAGTTCATGCTGAGCTTGCTTCCTCCCCTGCTCGCGGGAGGCATCCTCTCCCTGGCACTCTTCGATGCCGGATTCACCCGCCTGCTGCCCGGTGTCTGGCTGCTCTTATACGGTGTCGGGGTGATTTCAGCCGGTGCTTTTTCAGTGCCGGTGGTGCCCGTGATGGGGCTGTGTTTCGTGGCGGCGGGCGTCGTGGCGGTATTTTTTCCCCCCGCTTGGGACAACGCGGTGATGGCCGCTGGATTTGGGGGACTGCACATTCTGTTCGGATTCATCATCGCAAGGAGGT
>JASHTZ010000423.1 GCA_030040295.1 Terriglobia bacterium
TTATGCGCGCCTTTATCAGGCCCTCATTGGCCAGGCCACTCTGCTCGCTTACATTGATACCTATTGGGTTCTGGCCGTGGGGGGAGCCATCATGTTCGTCTGCTCGTTCGCGCTCCGCAAAAATGATCCCGGCGCAGGAGGCCGCGTCGCCATCGAATAAGCAGAAGGGACTAACGAGGGGAAAATGCCAATCCGAATCATTACTCTCGAGCGCGAATACGGCAGCGGCGGAGGCGAGATCGCCGCCAAGGTAGCGGCGCGCCTGGGCTGGAAGCTCTGGGATCAGTTGCTGACCGAGGAGATTGCCCGGCGACTCGACTGCGATTGCCGCGCCGTGGAAGAACACGAGGAACGAAGAGACGCGGCCTTCCACCGCCTGCTCAAGGCCTTCATGCGCGGAAGTTTCGAAGGAAGCCAGAACGCCCCACGCTACAAGATGGTGGACACGGAGTGCGTGCGCGAAAACGTCCAGCAAATTGTTCGTGAGATCGCCGACAAGGGCAACGCGGTGATTGTGGGCCGTGGCTCCGCGTATTATCTCGGCGACCGCCATGACGCCTACCATGTTTTTGTCTACGCCCCCTTTAAGGAAAGAGTTCGCCGGCTGAAATTGCGCAACAAAAGCGAGCAGGAAGCGACCGAGCTTGCCGAAACCGTGGACCGCGACCGCGCCCTCTTCATCAAGGAATACTTCAAGGTTGAATGGCCGGACCGCCACCGCTTTCACCTCATGGTGAACTCGGGCGTTGGGGAAGACACGGCCGTCGAGATCATCCTCAATTCGTTCGCGAGCTACTCGAAGAAGCGGAGCTGACGTCTGTCTCCCGCGAACAAGGAGCCCCCTCATGTATTGTCGTCAATTCATCCGGCCCTTTTCTCTTCTGCCCATCGCCGCCCTGATGCTGGGGATTCCGCAAATCGCCGCAGCACAGGGACAAAATCCCTTCCAGGGCAGCGTGCCGACGGGACAGGCCACCGGCACGGTAATCGATTTATCTCTGAAGCAGGCCTTCGAACTCGCGCTGAAATACAACCTCGGCGCCGTGGAGAGCGACCAAAGCATGCGCGCCGCGCACGCCGTACGGCTGAGCACGCTGAACGCGCTGCTGCCCAACATCTCCGCGCGCGTCGCAGCGTCCGTTCAGCAGGTGAATTTCAAAACCCTGGGCCTTAACATCCACATTCCCGGCGTCAATATCCCCATCATTGCCGGGCCGTTCAGCGTAGGCGATGCCCGCGCTTACTATTCCCAGGAGCTTTTCAGTTGGTCCAACATCAAAAACTGGAAGGCAGCATCGGAATCGGAGGCTGCCGCACAGTATACCTACAAGAGCGACCGGGACCTGGTGGTGTACACCACCGGCAATTCTTATCTGCTGGTGATTTCCGATATGGCCACAGTGGATTCCACGCGCGCGCAGGTAGATACGGCGCAGACACTCTACCGGAACAGCGTGGACCAGCAAAAGCAGGGTGTAATTGCCAGCATCGACCTCCTGCGCGCACATGTGGAGTTCCAGACGCAGCAGCAGCGCCTGATCGCCGCCCAAAATCAGTTGGCAATTGACAAGCTGACGCTTGCCCGCGTGATCGGATTACCCAATGGCCAGGAGTTTCGCATTACCGATTCGGTTCCCTACGCGCCACTGGGAGAAATTACGCTGGAGCAGGCGCTGCAACAGGCTCGGGCCTCGCGCCCCGACTATCTCAGCGCCAAGGCCCGCGTGCACGCAGCAGGGCTGGCTGCCAACGCGGTGGCGGCGGAGAACTATCCAACCGTGTCGACGGCGACGGATTTCGGGGACATCGGCAGCCCAAATTTCGGCAGCTCGCACGAAACCGTGGATTTCTCGGTCTCTGTAAATATTCCTATTTTCCAGGGCACCCGCGTGCGGGCGGACAAGTTGCAGGCCGACGCGGCGCTCCAGCAGCGCCGGGCGGAACTCGCGGACCTCGAGGGCAAGATCGATGACGAAGTGCGGACGGCGTTTCTGAATCTGAAGTCCTCCTCCGACCTCGTGGCCGTCTCCCAGAGCAACATCGAACTCGCCAATCAAACGCTGGCCCAGGCGAAGGACCGCTTCAAGGCCGGCGTGGCGGACAATCTCGAAGTCGTGCAGGCGCAGGAATCCGTGGCGTCGGCAAATCAATCCAACATCGCCAGCTTGTACGAATTCAATCTGGCAAAAATTTCCCTCGCGCAGGCGATGGGCACCGCCGAGCAGTCGGCGCTGCAATATTTGGGAGTGAGGTAAGCATGGCAGACACTGCGACACAAGTTCCTGAAACCGGCAAGCCGGTGAACTCCGCACCCACGGGCACTGGGGTCGGCCCCGGCCGCGCTCCCGCGCGCCGCGCCCGCTGGCTGAAGCCCCTCGTGATTATTCTCATCCTCGTGGCGGTCGTCGTAGCTTCCCTCCTGCTCTACCGCCACTTCGCACAGTATGAATCAACGGACGACGCGGAGATCGATGGTTACATCTATCCGGTCAGCTCGCGTGTTTCCGGCTACGTAACACGTGTGACGGTGGATGACAATCAATACGTCGAGGCCGGCACGGTGCTGGTGCAGCTTGACCCCGAAGACTATCACGTGGCCGTGGCCAACGCACAGGCCACCCTGGCGGATGACCAGGCGAGTGAGGATGCTCTTAAAACCACAGTGCCCCTCACTTCCATCAACACCTCGAGTCTTCTCTCTTCGGCTCAGGCCGAGGTGGACGATGCACAGGCGGGTCTGGCCTCGGCACAGCGCCAATTTGACGCCGCGCAGGCCGCCGTGCTCCAGGCGGAAGCCAACGACTTGAAGGCGCAGGATGACGTGAGCCGTTACAAACCGCTGGCGGAGAAGGATGAAATCCCGCAGCAGCGCTACACGCAGGCGGTGGACAGCCAGAAGGCCACGGCCGCCGCCGTGCAGGCCGCGCGCGCCTCCGCGGCCGCAGCGGAGGAAACGGTCTCACAGGCGCGCGCCCGCGTTGACCAGGCTCAGGCGCAATTGCAATACGCCCAGACTCGCCCGCAACAAATTTCCGTGCAAAACTCCCGGGCACAGGCTGCGGCCGCTGAGACTCAAAAGGCCGGCGCCATCCTGCATCAGGCCCAACTCAACCTCCAGTACACCACCATCGTGGCGCCCGTCAGCGGAATTGTGGGGCAACGCTCGGTTCAGCCCGGCCAGAACGTTTCGCCCGGCCAGCAGTTGATGACCATTGTCCCTCTCGACAGCCAGAACATCTGGGTGACCGCCGACTTCAAGGAAACGCAATTGACGTACATGCGCCCCGGGCAGCCGGTGAAGATTTCCGTGGATACTTACGGCCGAACATACAATGGACACGTCCTCAACATCGCCGGCGCCACGGGCGCGCGCTTCAGCCTGCTGCCGCCGGAAAATGCTACGGGTAATTACGTGAAGGTGGTGCAGCGAATCCCCGTAAAGATTGTGTTCGAAAAGGGTCAGGACCCGCAGCACCTGCTGCGGCCGGGAATGTCCGTTGAGCCGGAAGTTAAAGTACAGTAGCCGGAAATTAAAGCGCAAGAATAAGGTTGCAAATCCGACGAGGATCGCGCATTTCCACGGCATCACTTCGTTGCTTGCCGGCTTCCCAAAGGCGGAATAAACTGATTTGTGCAGCAGACCCGCATGGACTTAGGGCTGTGAAATTTGAAGCCGCCGATGGGAGGGGGCAAATTATTCGTATGGCCAAAGGGAAGTTGAAGTGGGCGTCGAGTCTCTATACTTGCCGAGTCCGGTTCCTAGAGTTTTCCGCCTGCTTTGCCGTTCTTGCCGCTATTCTGCTTGCTCCCATCGCGCTTCGTTCCCAGGAGGAATCCCAGGCCGTCGACGACATGACGGCGAAATACCATTTCCTTTCCGCCGACGACACATTGGAGATTCTCGATGAGGAGGGCATGCTCAAGGGAGACATTGAGGTGTCTCAGCCGGACGACGAATCCGACGACGTCCTGACCTACGACATCGTGGAGGGCACGCGCCAGAAATCGCACGTAAAGTTCCGCACCAATATCATACATGGCAAGCTCTACCGGTTCTCGGGCACGGTGGAGCGTGGCAAGGGGCACGAAGAGAAGGATCCCGACTACTTCCGCCTGATCGGTGACGTGGATGTTGTTACCGTCAACCCCGATACCCACAAGGAATCCGTCCAGACCTTTCGTGTGAACCTGAAGTCGTTCGGCAAGTCCGAAAGGCCCGACGACTGAAATACCCAACCAATCATCGAGGTTATTTCCATCGAACCGGAGTATGATGTTTTCCCACGGAGGGACCCGGCCCGTGGGGCCGGCCGCCCCGTCCCGCCGAAGGGCCATTTGAGGCATCCAGCATGAATTGGTCGTTGCGTCGGCTTATTGAATCTCGGCTCGCGGATCAGTACCAACTGCACGAGCAGTATCTGAACACCAGCTTGGCTCGCGTACAGGGCATCATCGGCTTTGACAAAATCTACACGCGGGGTGAAGGGGCGTATTTGTGGGACGCGGAGGGAACGCG
>JASHTZ010000424.1 GCA_030040295.1 Terriglobia bacterium
TCTTTGGCGACAGCAGGGCGAATCCGTGAGCCAGATTACCGCGCAAACCGCCATCCGCTGGCTGAATGAAAATTACGCGCAGAAGCCCTTCTATCTTCAGGTGGAATTTTTTGATCCGCATGAGCCGTGGGATCCGCCGCGCCGGTTCCTGGAGAAATACATGCCCAAGGCGAGCGGTCCGAGCTATATTGAGCCGCCTTATGACACCGTTCCTCTATCCGACGAGATCAAGAATCGCATGCGGGCCAATTACGCCGGCGACGTGAGTTGCGTGGATCATTGGGTGGGCGCGCTGCTCGAGACGATTGAGCAATTCGGCCTGATGGAAAACTCCGTGGTGGTGTTCATGGCGGACCACGGCGCGATGTTGGGCGAGCACGAGCAGTTCCTAAAGGGTCCGGACAAGCTGCGCTGCCAGGTAACGCATATTCCCATGCTCATTCATGTGCCGGGAAATTCCGCTGCGGGAAAAAAGGTGCAGGGATTTGTCCAGATTCCCGACGTGATGGCTACTGTGCTCGGCCAAATGGGCCTGAAGCCGCCGTCGCGGGCGACGGGCAAGGATTTCTGGCCGCTCGTCACGGGAAGCGCTTCGCACCATGAATACGTTGTGCAGACGTACGGCTGGGTGGGAGCCGTTCGAAACGCGGAATGGAATTACAGCGAAATCTGGAAACCGGGGACGAACGCGGGCATGTATCACAAGTTACCTGATATGCCCGCCGAGCCCTATAAGCCTCAGCTCTATAACCTTCAAGATGATCCCAAGGAGATGACAGACGTCGCGGACAAGTATCCCGATGCCGCGCGGCGAATGTCCGCCAAAATGAAGGAATACCTCGCCTCGGGCCAGGGCGTGACCATGGGAAGCTTTAATGGCAAGGCCAGCCTGAATCCTGGGGAAGGTCTTTATTCAAAATAAAACGCTTTCCGATTTGGGGCGGGAAGAGCAGCGACGTACCGTAAGGGACGCAGCTACGGCTCCCGCCTTCGCTCTTACGAACCTGGGAAGGAGAGGTCGAGAAACCTTGCCCCCGTAACGATACAGGGCGCCGCCGACGGCAACGTTGTCGCTCTGGTTACACCAAACACACGGACCAAAGAGAAGTTGCCTGTCCCATGGCGCACTACACTAGCTCGTGTCAGGTGCTTGCCCGATACTCAACGTACCACCCAAGGTGTAGGTTGTTGATGGGAAGGGAAGACCGCCCTGACCC
The DNA here is from genome assembly GCA_030040295.1 of Terriglobia bacterium. Lineage (GTDB taxonomy): Bacteria > Acidobacteriota > Terriglobia > UBA7540 > UBA7540 > Bog-366. The sequence goes on from JASHTZ010000424.1 coordinate 1,218, forward strand.
CGTGGACGGTCAAACGCAGGCATGGGTGGAGGCCATCGTAGACAAATGTCTATTAAAACCCCCGTGGGTCAAGGGCTCAGCGCATCTTCGCGAACACATGGCACGCAAGGGTTTGCGGGGAAGATCCTGCGTCTGGTGTCGCTCATTGCGACGAATCCCGTCGAGGCTTGGGACCGCATCGCGACGAAGATGGAAGTTCGTGCCGACAAGGTCCACCAAACAGGGCCTGGCATCTATTTCCCCGGCGAATCGGAAGCAGCGCTGGCGGACCTGGAGGTTCACCTTCATGCCGGCGTACGATCGCATCTTGCGGAGACGCAATTGCGGGACATCGAGGACGAGGTGGTTCGTCGCATCGAGGGAGGATTGACGGCCGCCCCGTTCACGTTGGCCCATTGTTCCGGCAGATTGCTGGCGAGGACCTGCTATGCAATTGTCCGAGCGCTGCGGCCGAACGTTGTGCTCGAAACGGGCGTGGCCTACGGAGTAACCTCGACCTTTATCCTGAAGGCACTGGAGACCAATGGACAAGGGTTGCTGCACAGCGTGGATTTGCCCCCTTTGGGCCGCGATGCAAATAGATTCGTGGGTGCGCTTGTCCCGCAATCGTTAAGAAGACGCTGGCACCTGCATCGCGGTTCGACGCGGCGCGTACTTCCCAAGCTGTTGCCGTCATTAGGATCGGTAGGATTGTTCGTTCACGACAGTCTGCACACATATCGCACGATGGAGTATGAGTTCGCCGCTGTGACTCCTCGACTCGCTCCTGGCTCGATGCTCATCGCCGACGATATCCAGGACAATGCTGCCTTTCGCAACTGGGTGGATCGTTCCAAGCCGGTATTCGCCGCTGCAATTCGAGAGCCGGACAAACAAAGCTTGTTTGGAATCACCTATTTCGCTTGAACCGATGAGAAACCGGAGGGAAGCAGCGAGGTGGAATCCACATCGAGAAAAATTGTGGCGCTGGGATGAGTTCGCACAATCGAGCAGGGGCAGGACTCCGCAATGGGGCCCGCAAGGGCGTTTCTCACCGCTTCGGCCTTGCGCAAGTCAGGCACGGTGCAGATCAGATATCGCGCTCGGAGAAGTTCAGGGCAGGTCAGGGTCAGCGCTTCACTCGGCATTGCGTCAATGCTCGGAAAGTGGCCCTCGCCAACTTGTTGGCGGCGGCAACGCTCGTCCATCGTCACGCGTTTCACCGCGAGCGGGTCGTGAAAGTCCGCGACGCCGGGGTCGTTGAACGCAATGTGTCCGTTCTCTCCGAACCCGAGGAAGCAAATGTCGATGGGGCTTTCGTGGAGGAGCGCGGCGTAGCGCTCGCATTCTCGCGCAATGTCTGCGGCCGCGCCGTTCAAATAGTGCGCCTCTCCCGGATGCACAATGTCAACCAGGTGGGTCCTGAGCCAGCGGCGGAAACTGGCGGGATGCTCTTCGGACATTCCCACGTACTCATCCATGTGAAAAACTTCGACTTGGCTCCAATCCAGCCCGGGCGCCACGACGAGCGCGTTGACT
>JASHTZ010000425.1 GCA_030040295.1 Terriglobia bacterium
TCTTGCGCGAAAGGTCGCCAAGTGCCACGGCGGTGGTAACCTCGGCGATGTTGCGCACCTGGCTGGTGAGATTCCCGGCCATGGAGTTGACGCTGTCGGTCAGGTCCTTCCAGGTTCCCGCCACGCCGGGGACGTTGGCCTGGCCGCCCAGGCGGCCTTCCGTGCCCACTTCCCGCGCCACGCGCGTCACTTCGCCCGCGAAGGCGTTGAGCTGGTCCACCATGGTATTGATCGTTTCCTTGAGCTGGAGAATTTCGCCGCTCACGTCCACGGTGATTTTCTTGGAAAGGTCGCCGGTGGCAATGGCCGTGGACACCTCGGCAATGTTGCGCACTTGAGCCGTGAGGTTGTTGGCCATGGAGTTGACGCTGTCGGTCAGGTCTTTCCACGTGCCGGCCACGCCGCGGACATTGGCCTGGCCGCCCAGGCGGCCTTCCGTGCCCACTTCCCGCGCCACGCGCGTTACTTCGCCGGCAAAAGCGTTTAGCTGGTCCACCATCGTGTTGATGGTTTCCTTCACTTGCAGAATCTCGCCGCTCACGTTTACGGTAATCTTGCGGGACAAGTCGCCGTTGGCAATGGCGGTGGAAACTTCCGCGATGTTGCGCACCTGGTTGGTCAGGTTGGACGCCATGAAGTTCACGTTATCGGTCAGGTCTTTCCACGTGCCCGCCACACCCGGCACCTGCGCCTGGCCGCCCAGCTTGCCTTCCGTGCCCACTTCGCGCGCCACGCGGGTAACCTCCGAGGCGAAGGCGTTGAGCTGGTCCACCATGGTGTTGATTGTGTTCTTCAACTCCAAAATCTCGCCTTGTACGTCAACGGTAATTTTGCGGGACAAATCGCCGCGCGCCACAGCCGTGGTGACGTCGGCAATGTTGCGCACCTGGGAGGTAAGGTTATTGGCCATGGAGTTGACGCTGTCGGTCAGGTCTTTCCAGGTCCCGGCCACGCCGGGGACAATGGCTTGTCCGCCCAGCCGGCCCTCGGTTCCCACCTCCTGCGCCACTCGCGTTACTTCGCTGGCAAACGACCGCAACTGGTCCACCATGGTGTTGATGGCTTCTTTGAGCTGCTGAATCTCGCCCCGCACATCCACGGTGATTTTTTTGGAGAGGTCGCCGTTGGCCACGGCGATGGTGACGTCGGCGATGTTGCGCACCTGCGCCGTCAGGTTGCTGGCCATCAGGTTGACGTTCTCCGTCAGATCCTTCCAAACGCCGCTGACTTCGCGCACCTGCGCCTGGCCGCCCAGCTTGCCTTCCGTGCCCACTTCGCGCGCCACGCGGGTGACTTCCGAAGCGAAGGCATTAAGCTGGTCCACCATGGTGTTGATGGTGTTCTTGAGTTCCAGGATTTCGCCTCGCACATCGACGGTGATTTTGCGGGACAAATCGCCGCGCGCCACGGCCGTGGTGACGTCGGCAATGTTGCGCACCTGGGACGTAAGGTTATTGGCCATGGAATTGACGCTGTCGGTAAGGTCCTTCCAAGTGCCCGCCACGCCCGGCACCACCGCTTGGCCGCCCAACCGGCCGTCGGTGCCTACTTCGCGCGCTACGCGCGTCACTTCGCTGGCAAACGACCGCAACTGGTCCACCATGGTGTTGATGGCTTCCTTGAGCTGGAGAATTTCACCCCGCACATCCACGGTGATTTTCTTGGAGAGGTCGCCGTTGGCCACGGCAATGGTGACGTCGGCGATGTTGCGCACCTGCGCCGTCAGGTTGTTGGCCATGGAATTCACGCTGTCGGTCAGATCTTTCCACACACCGCTTACGCCGCGCACTTCGGCCTGTCCGCCCAGCTTTCCCTCCGTGCCCACTTCGCGCGACACGCGCGTGACTTCAGACGTGAACACCACAAGCTGTTGAATCATGGTGTTCACAATGTTGGCGGAGCGCAGAAATTCGCCCTTCAGCGGGCGGCCTTCGACTTCCAACGGGATGGTTTGCAGCAAATCGCCCTGGGCTACGGCGGAAACGGCGCGTGTGACCTCCGTGGTAGGCCACAGAAGGTCGTCAATCAGGGCGTTGGTGGAATTTTCCATTTCCCCCCACTCCCCGCCCAGCGGCTGGAAGCGCACGCGCTGGCTGGTTTGCCCCTTTTTTCCCACTGCCTGTCCGACGCGCTTGAGTTCGTCCGCCATCCGCATGTTGGCCGCGACGATTTCATTAAAGGTGTCGGCAATCTTGCCTTCGATTCCGGTCAGGTCGCCCGGCAGGCGCGCGGTGAAATCCCCGGCGCGAACCTTCTGAAGGGCCTGGAGCAGCGACTGTTTGGGAAGCGAAGCGCTGGGGGTGCCGCCGTTCCCCTTTGTGGAGGTCAAATTCTGGGTTGTTGCCATAACTTTTCCTCTCGCCTCAAAGTCAATCTTTTCAATCGTATGAGTAGTCGATTGCCCTTTCGGGAGGTTTTGCGGCACATCGCATCAGGGTTCGCCGAGTGGAAGTGATTTCCGGAGCAACAATCGGTGCGGCCCCCGGCCCCCTAGCCGACAAATCAAGGCGAGCCTTCAAACTTTATTCAATAGGCTTTTTCCCCAACCCTTGTTGGCGCACTAGCCGCAACGCGCTCAAATTTCAAGCTTTTCCGAGCATAGAAAAATGACCTGGGCCTGGCAATCGGGTAAAGACCTGACAAATAGAGTCATGAATTTCCGACTTGGCGAGGTTAGAAAGCTCAGCGACACTCATGGCAATGTTCCCCTATCGCGGCGTGGGGAGAACGGCTCCCAGGGCGCACCCGGGGCTATCTCCCCACCCCTCCTCGCGCATGATTGGAACAGGTGGAGACAGAAATGGAAGGGTCTACAACGGACCGTCATAGCGATCGGCCAGATGCACGGCGTGCGGATCGGGCCCCATCCGAATTTCAATTGTTAGCCATAACGCGAAAAGAGGGAAGAGAGACTGGACAAACAGTTTGGACGGTGAACATCTCGGAGGCGGGGGCAAGGATTAAATTCAAAGGGGTTCTCGTTCCGGGCCAGACCATTCAACTTCTGCCGGATGAGGATTCGCGGAGCGCTTACCCTTGCCGGGTGGTTTGGTCCACTCCAGCGATGGCTGAGCGACTCGGCGAAGCAGGCTTGGAATTCAAAACACCCTGGAATGTTTCTCAGGCGCGCCTCGGCAGGAAATTTGCAGGAGCCTAGGATTTTCCCCCATCCCTCCTTGCCATTTTCCCGGAGTGCATAGATATTCGCCTGCGGCGTCGTTTGGGGTGTGTAGAAGCTACCTCTGTGCTGTAGATTTTCCTTTACGACCCACAAAGAACATACGCAAGTCGATGAAATCAACCATCCGAATCATGGAGATACGACCGGAATGGAATGGCCCTTCGAATGCTCACTTCTTCGAGGCGTGTTTGCCGTGGTGGGCACTTTGAGAGAGTAGTTGCGCACTCAGCGATTCGAAGTCCTCACGCCATTAGCTCAAAACCCCAGGAAGTGAACTGAATTGGATCCCCAAAGTCTGTTAGATTCAAATTCTTCTCCGCACCATTTTCAGGAGTTCCAGGAGAAGGAAGGGCGCGTTGAATCAGGCGCAACCAGAATCAAGCGCATTGTCACGACAAGCTGGGACGAAGGATCCCCGTACGACCAGCAAGTTGCGAGACTCCTCGCCTCCCGGAAACTTACGGGCACGTTTTACATTCCCGTAAAGGGCTACCACAAGTCCTGCCGCAGGGATCTTGCGGACCTGCACATGCTCGATGGGCAGAGATTTGAAATCGGCGCTTTCGGAATCGCCCACCAGGACCTCTGCGCATGCGATTCCAAACAGCTCCCCCTGGAAATCGAACGCTGCAAGGCCAGATTAGAGGATGACTTGGGCAAGGCAGTCTCCATGTTCGCCTACCCCCGGGGCCGGACTAATCGCCGCGTGATCACGACGCTGAGGAGCGCAGGGTACAAGGGTGCGCGGACAACCTCTCTGTCGGCTCGAGGTTTTAGCTTTGATCCTTTTCGCATGCCCATCTCTGCGCATGTCTACCCATATTCCCGCTCCGAATACCTGCGAACGGTCGGGCAGACTCTGGACGTTCGTCGCGCGTGGATGTATGCCTCCCGGTACCGCCGTGCCAGCAACTGGGTTGAGTTCGCGAAGGTCATTTTTGATTCCGTCCTCCGCTCGGGCGGCATCTGGCACCTTTACGGGCGTTCCCAGGAGATTGAAGAACTTCGCCTTTGGGATGGATTGCGGGAGGTCTTGGACTACGCCGCCAACCGTCCCGGCGTGCTCTACGTTGCCAACGGTTCGCTGGTGAATTTGCAAGAAGCAAAGTTTGTGGGCGCAGAATCCTACGCCACGACACCCGCCGTCTAACCACGAATTACTTTTCCAGTCAAAAGCCGACGGTCATCTCCACCGGGCCGTTGTGCTTTATCCGAATCTGCAGGCTTCCCGCCTTTGCATCCCATGACGTCGCGACAGTTTCCCGATCGGTCGAATATGTCATCGCAGGTTCCTTTCCGCCCGCCACACTCATCTGCAACGTAGTAATTCGCATCCCAGCATCATCAGGATGAGTAACATAATTTCTCAGATAACTTGCCGCATTAAAAACCTCAGGCCGCGGCTCGTCAAAGATGTGGGTTTCCACCACATAGTTGTTCGCCTGGAGATAGAGCCTCCTCTCCTCCACTTTCACCAGCAAGAGGGAATGCGGTTGAAGCACTCCGGAAAGCTCAACCGCCGCAAGGTCAGGGGCGGGATGAAAACGAAAATCCTGAGCAATGTTCTGGTTTTCGTGCCAATTGGTTACAAACCACGCGTGGTCAATGTGAATGACCAATGCCTGTCCCGTTGATTCCAGGAGATAAAGCTTGTCGAAATAGGCGCGCTCGCTTTCCGCGTCCGGAAATTCATGAGGGACAATAATATTCGGAAACAACGAATGCGTCGCGGCGGGAGCGAGCTTGGGCAGCACCGGCAGGAAATAGTAGCGCCCCGTGCGCGGAAAGAGGTCAGGGGAAAGGTCATTCTTCATGATCACTTCGTCGGGCGTGCTGCCCCCATAAAGCGGCCGGTAGAGCGCTTCGCCCGGCGCGTCGAGCTCCGTGCCCGGCGCGCCCGAATCCTGATAGGCAACCTTGATCTTTGCCCGCACCTGCTCGCGGTTGGGAATCAGGTTGTAATCAAGCGCAGCCTTCAGCAGCGGGTAGATGGCATTGTTCCACGCGGGCGTAAGGCGAAGTGTTCCGCTCGCGTCGCGAGTGGCCATGGCGTGCGCGGGCGATTCGAAACTGTAAACGGTGGCGCCGCCGGCCATTGCCAGCAGAACGTTTTGAGCAAAGAGAATGTCCGGGGAGGAGAGTTCGCTGCCCATTTCCCAGCCTTTGGTCACGGCGAATCCGGCGGCGAGATGGCGAGCGTAACCGCGCCGGCCTTTGCTGGGCGTGTAAGGCGCGCCGTATCCTTGTTCATACCACCACCAGTCCTCGGCGTTCAGTCCCCAGTTGGCGATTACCCCCGCTACCCACATTCCCATCACCAGCGAACGCGTTTCGTAGAATCGTCCCCACCCGTTGTTCTTGTCGGTCAGAACGACGCAGTCGCCATATTTCGAAATGGCGTCGGAAAGTTCCGGGTCGCGCCCCGCAATCGTGAAAATGTGGTCGCGCTCGTAGGGATAACCCATTTCCATCCAGTTCACCAGAGCACCGTGCTCGCCGCACAGTTTGATCAGATCGATCAAGTACCTTCGCTCCGAAGCTGAGAAACCCGGCCCGCAAGTGAGCTCGCAGGAGCGGCAGCCGATCAGATTGGGGAACTGTTCAAGCCCGCGTGCGACGTTTTCGAGCAGCACTGGAGGGCCGTCGTCTTCATCGCCCTGCACAGCGAGAACTACGGGAATGCCCGCTTCATGGGCGCGTTCCAGGCCCGCGAAGAAATCGGGCGTGGCTGAGGACACCTTCCGGTCACGATCGCCCGTGTACGCTTCCGCCGCGCAGTGAACGCGAAAGTCTGCCGGCAGCAGGCGCCACATCTCGACGCCTTCTTCCACCATGAAAAGAGGATGCCTCGCCGAAATCTCGCGCCGCAGCGGTCTGCCGTTCTTCGCGGAGGCTGGGACTTGTGGTGCGGAAGCAACCTGCCCGAATAAGACAGATGTCGCCGCAGCCGTCCCCCCAAGCCCCAACAGTTCGAGCACGTCTCGCCGGTTAAGGCTGCGGTGGAGGAAAATCTCAGGATGATTCCAGAAATCTCTCATGCCATTTGTGGTATTAATCGGATGCCTCGGTGCGCAGGTGCTGATGAGCGAAAACAGCCCCATGGGGCGGGCCGAGTCTGCGTGACCTCACTTACGCCTTGGCTCGCGACGCTCCTTGCTTGGTGTTGAGCGTGTAATGGCGGGTCGAATGCGGGGCAATGATTACACTCTGCGGAAATCGAAGCGTGCTTTGGAAATAGGCGTTCCCACCACCTCAATTTGCCGCAGGTCGCGTGTTCCCACGCCCAGTTGTTCGGCAAGGCGCAAAGTGCTGTCGCTGGTTTCAAACGGCGGCGTGCCCCGGTCGGCCATGGGATCAAATCCCATGAGGGCGGTCCCTACAGCGTCCGTGTTCACGCAATTGGTGCCGGCGACGAGCACACCGGGGCGAATGTGCTTGGCATTCGGGACCCAAGGGCCTTCACCGGCCGTCATGGTGTGGATTCCATCGATAATCCCAAGGTGCACGGGGCGCGCCGACACCAGGTCCGCCACGACGCGCGGCACGCGGTAGCCGCCCTCCTTGGAACCGCTGCGGTCCACCTCCGGCGGGGCACTCTTTGGAGGCAATCGATCTCCGGAGTGGAAGGGGCCACGGCCGCCCATGGGAACCAGGCTGGGCTCATCTTTGGGCGAGCCGTCGCCGTAGATTGTGCAGGGCGTCGTGCCGAAGCAATTCTTCATCGTCAACGTAATCCCTGCCGTCGTGTGCTCCTTCAGCTTGGCCATGGAAACGAAGACGTCGCAGTCCTCGTAGGAGTGGTTCAAATCGTATCCCGCATACATCAAGCCGCCCCCCGGAACCATGAAGCGCGAGTACTTTTTCCCATAACCAAGGAAATTGGTGTTCTCGAATTCCACGCGCGGCGCGGCGCTTGTGAATTGGTGCGGCTCCCAGTTGGCCTGGAGCATGAATTCCTGGAGCGGCTCGGCGGTGATGATGGGACTTTCCAGCAGGCGGATGCGCGCGGCGCCCGCCTGGCCGAGCAGGTGCACCGTGGCGCCGATGACGTCAGGATGCACCCAATGGGTCAGCCCTGCGGGAAAATAACCCAGGCGCATCGTAGCATCGCCGGTAAGGTTCAACTTGATGGCCACGGTCTTGCCGCTCACCAGCTTCTCCAGCCCGCCGAGCTGGTCAAACATGGTGGCGAGTGTGGACATCACCTGCGGGCCGTAGTCGGGACACATTCCCACCGCCACGCGCCGGGCCGGCGCGGGTCGGGCCAGAGATATCGCGGGCCGGGCGAGCCACGCTCCTGCGGCCGCTCCGGCAACGCCCAGGAATTTCCGTCGTGAACAGTGTGGGGTCATCATGTGTTTACTCCCTCAATCTCCACCGCGCAGGTCACGGCGATGGTGGGTAGATGGAATTCGGTTCCCGGAGCGCCCGGCACGCCGGGGATGGA
>JASHTZ010000426.1 GCA_030040295.1 Terriglobia bacterium
ATTTGTTCGATCACTCTCGCCTGATGGAAATAGATTCGCATCCAAACCGCTGGATCGAGCTTTTCACCCGGCCGCACCCCTACGCCTTGGGCGGCAGCCTTTTCCTGCGCGTCATAACTCAGTTGATTGTCGTCTCGCCCGTAGTGGTAATGAATGAAGCAGCGGGCATCCGTGAGGAATGTGAATGCCCGCCGGGCCGCCTCGCGGTCGCGCTCCGGCCACAACTCTTCCGGCGGGGTCCATTCCCCGCTCTTTTCCAACTCATCAATGCGTGTCAGCCAGCGGCAAACGTGAAAATCGCGAAGGCAGCCGGGCGTATCCTTGAGGTTGGGCTCCAAGTGAAAGATCGTATTCCCATACTTCGCGTGGCGCTCGGCCATGAGGTCGATCAAATTGCGCACCAATTCTTGCTTGTCCCTCGCAACCGTGCGGGGAACCACCGATCGGCGCAAGCGATCATAAAGGTCCGCGTCTCCCGTCAGAAATCGCATGTCGAGCAGCGAAACGTTGAACTCCAGATTGTCGCGATAAAGGCGGCCGCACTCCGCCAGTGTGTGAGTGCTGTTTCCCAACTTCAATCGAAGGTCCCAAAGCATGCGAAGCAGGGCGGCGAAGGCCTCCTTGATCATTGGCGATGGACTGGAGTCCTCGGTTAAAAGCAGCAGGTCAATGTCCGAATGTGGAAAAAGCTCTCGCCGGCCGTATCCACCAAGCGCCACCAAACAAAGGTGAGGGGGCGCTTGTGATTCTGTCCAAATAAACTCTCGAAACAGCCGGGTGACCACGGCATCAATCAGTTCTGACCGAGCGCGCAACACGGCCTTCCCTGCCTTAGTGTTCTCGAAGGAATTACGAATTCGCTGTGATTGCGTGGCGTAATAATCCGCCAAATCGTGGAGAGTGAGCGGTTCAGGACCGGATATCGGGGGCAAAGACATAGGAGATGATGGGTGACCAAGTCCAGGGTGAGAATAGTTATGAGGTTCTGTCTCAGGTTGAAGTTTGGAGCCGGCTTCGGAGGGTGCAAAGTTGCAGCGTCCGCCAGCCTACGGTTCCCTGGTCCATAGGCCGGCGGGGCGGTCCGGCCCCTGAACTCCGATGGAGTTCATCGGATTCCCGAATTCGGGGACATCGGCGCAACAGAATTCAAACTGAGGCACTGCCAGTTATCGAAATATCTCAGATCGAAGGCAGCCACGTTTTACCATTCAGCTTTCACCCAATTACTTTCAGAGCGCCGCCTCACCGCGGTCTTCATTTCGGATGCGAATCGCCTCGTCAACCTTGGTCACGAAGATTTTCCCATCGCCGATTTTGCCGGTCCTGGCGGCGCGCAAAATGGCCTGCACGGCGGGCGCCTCACGGTCGTCAGGAACCACCATTTCCACTTTGATTTTTGGCAACAGATCCACGGTATATTCGCTGCCTCGATAAACTTCGGTATGCCCTTTCTGGCGGCCGTGTCCGCGCACTTCTGAGACGGTCATGCCTTGCACACCGACTTCCTGGAGCGCGCTCTTCACTGCATCGAATCGCGAGGGTTGAACGATGGCTTCAATTTTTTTCATAGCTCATTGTCCTTTGTGATGTCAGCAGGCGCTGGATAATAGGGTTACGCGAGACGCCACTCTGACAAGCCTCAGGTCCCTGTCAAGCACCGGCAATACGCAATTCTTTAGGCTTCGAGATTGTATCCCTCTTCCCCGTGCTGGGACAAATCCAAGCCCTGGATTTCTTCCTCTTCGGTGACACGAAGACCTACCACCATATCCACCACCTTGAGAATGATCAGCGTTCCCACGATTCCCAGAAACCAAGCGATGGCCACACCGGCAAGCTGGTTCAGAATCTGGACCGGGCGCCCATCGATAAGTCCAACCGCCGTCGCCACCCCGTGCGCGTCCTTGAAAACGGGATTGATGGCCTTGGCAGCGAAGACGCCCGTCAGGAGCGCACCCAGCGTGCCTCCCGCTCCGTGGACCCCAAAGACGTCCAACGAATCATCATAACCGAACTTGCTTTTAACCTTTGTGACCATTTGATAGCAGACCACTCCGGCGATGACGCCAATCGCCAGGGAGGACATCGGTCCCACAAAACCCGCGGCAGGAGTAATGGCCACAAGGCCGGCAACGGCTCCGGAAATCGCGCCCAGCACGCTGGCCTTGCCGGTGCGAATCCACTCGGCGGCGGCCCAGCCCAGCGCGGCCGCTGCGGCGCCGAAATGCGTTGCGACAAATGCGCTGGTGGCCAGCGTACCGGCCGCCAGTGCGCTTCCCGCATTAAAACCAAACCATCCCACCCAGAGCAGGCATGCACCGATGAAGCTCAGCACCACGCTGTGCGGCGGCATGGGCACCTTGGGGAATCCTACCCTCTTCCCCAAATACAACGCGCAGACAAGCGCGGACACTCCCGAAGTCACATGCACCACCGTGCCACCCGCAAAATCCAGCGTGGGGATGGCCCCCACCGTGGCGTTCAACAAGCCGTCTTTCCCCCAAACCATGTGCGCCATGGGATCATAAACAATGATCGTCCACAGCACCATGAAGAGGAGCATCGCCTTGAACTTCATGCGCTCCGCGAACGCGCCCGTAATCAAAGCCGGCGTGATAATGGCGAACATAAGCTGGTAAACCATGAATGTCTGCTGAGGAATCGTCGCCGCGTAATCGGGATCGGGTGCGCCCCCGACGCCATGGAGGAAAAGGTAACCGAGATTCCCGATGAAGCGGCTCCCGGCATGAAAGACCAGGCTGTAACCGAAGAACGCCCACAAGACGGTAACCACTCCCATCAGAATAAAGCTCTGCATCATCGTGGCCAGCACGTTCTTCTTGCGCACCAGGCCGCCGTAGAACAGCGCCAAGCCCGGGCCTGTCATCATCAGGACCAGCGCGGCGCACACCAGCATCCAGGCATTGTCCCCGGCGGTTCGAGCGTCCGCGGCTTGCTGTTCGAGCGCGCTGATTCGCGACTGGATATCCGAAGAAGCGGTCGCTCCGGCCGTGGGCGCAGGTTCGCTCGTTGAAGGCGTCTGAGCAAAAGCTGCAGGGGCGAGCAATGTGCAAATAATGGCTAAAGCCATTACGATCCGCAAAACTCTCCGTCGCATTCCTTGACCCTCCATCTAAGTCAGTCTCCTGTTTTGGGGCGGTGGACGATTCGCCGCTGCGAACTATACTCCAGCCACAGACTTTTGCTCCTATAAAACTACTTTATACCTGCTATCAGGAATCCGCCGTCTAAGCTCGTCGAAAAAATCGGGCAGCATAGTAACATGCCCCGGCGCTATTTTCATACTCGCACCTCCGGGCAGGGAGTGGTGCAGCTTGGTATTTGTAGCGCCCGGCTAAAGGGGTTTGAATCGCCAAGAAGTACCAATGTCGCTAAGGGTTTACCACACCTCGCTTAAAGCGGATGTGGCGGCTTTTCGGGGAAAGTTCACGCTTTCTGCCGATGTTCGCTGGGGCCAGGCGACTTTGGCTGCCGGCGAGGACTCCTTCACCTTGCACCACGCATATCCCGGTGATGTGGTTATGGTCCGTCGCGGCGCGCAAACCGTCACGTGCATTCTGGCCATCGACGTTTCCGACATCAACTCTCCGACTCCGAAATTACTGCCGACAACGCAACAGTCCGCGAATTGAACCTGCCAACGCTCGGCGTAACCCTTCACTACACAGAGTCGACCTCGAAACAGCGTGCGGTGCCGAGGCAACTCCAAATGGCTCAGATCGTCCCCTCGTCGCAACAGGTTACGGCGAGTGACCCGCCTTAGAACACAGAGAGACTGTGATCCTCCCGAGCTGGCTTTATGTGACTTCGTCTTAGGATGTCCTGAAATTGATGGCCGAAAAGCACATCAGATTGGCGAATGGAGGGTTGGCAGATCGACCGATGCTTCTTCCTGTTCCTCTGCCTCGCTTTCCTGGATATCTCGTGCGAACTCTTTCTCCACGTCCTGAGCCGTGGCCAAGGCTACGCGGTTCCGGCCGGCAATCTTGGCGCGGTATAGTGCAGTGTCCGCCACGCGGACGAGCGTAGTGGAATTCATGTTGGTCAGGTTTTCAACTGCCACGACCCCCAAACTCAGCGTTACAGGTATCATTCCCTCCGTCGTTTTAATGGCGCTGCCGTCCAGGCGGACTCGAAAGCTCTCTGCAAAACGTGCAGCGGCCGCCGGGTCGCATCCCGGAACCACGGCCAGGAATTCGTCGCCCCCGTAACGGCCCAAAGAGTCATAAGTCCTCATAGCGTCCCGAATGCGGCGTGCCGCCTCGCGCAAAACAGTATCACCCGCGGGGTGACCATAGGTATCGTTGATCGTCTTAAATCGGTCTACATCGGCCATGGCGACAGCTATTGACCCTTGGGAACGCGTAGCGCGTGCCACCTCCTTCCGCAGGATGGCAAGGATGGTCCCATGATTCCAAATTTCGGTGAGGGGATCACGGCTCGCCTGATCGCGTAAAGCCTCACGCGCTCGAAGGAGTTGCTCCTGGAGTTCCACGATACGCCCGCCCGGAGGCGTGCGCGAAATTCATAAGGATCGAAGGGCTTGATAATGTAATCGTCAGCACCCGCCTCCAATCCTTCAACAATATCCTCTTTCTGCCCTCGAGCGGTCACTAGAATGATGTAAGTATATGGCCGGCCCTTGCGTTGCCGGATTTTTCGGCAGATATCAATGCCATCTTTTCCTGGCATTACCCAGTCAAGAATTGCCAGTCGAGGCGCGTCCTTCGCTTGGAGGACCGCCCAACTGTCTTCCCCGCCCATTGTCACCACAACTTCGTAGCCCCATTTCACCAAAAAGGCCTCGAGCATCCGGCGGGAAATGGCATCATCTTCTGCAAGCAAAACCTTCACGGTGTCACCTCTTTTTCCGATTGCTGGTCGATGGGCTGCCCTGCGGCATTCCGGGCGGACGAAGGCAGAAGCCCGTCGATGGTCTCAAACAGCTCTTGCGCCCGAACGGGCTTGGATATGTAGCCGTTCAACCCTAAGGCCAGCAGGCGCTCGCGATCCCCTGACATCGCTTGGGCCGTCAAAGCAATAATAGGGATTCGGGAATTGGACCAATCTTCCTTTGCACGGATGTGGGAGACGCATTCCACTCCGTCCATCTCCGGCATTAGCATGTCCATGAGAATCAGGTCGAAGGTGGGTCCTGAGGCTTCTTCCAGGGCTTCCAATGCCTTCTTGCCGTTGGGCACCACGGTGACAGAGTGCCCCCGCTTCTCGAGCATGCGCATGACCAGGGCTTGATTGACAGGATTATCTTCCGCCACAAGAATGTGCAATCGCCGATGCTCTTCACGGAGGGAATGCCGGGTGACGAGAGGTGGAGCAGACGGATCCGCCGGCACCCCCAGAGCCAAAAGGATTGCCTCCAGTAGTTCGGATTGTTTAACCGGCTTGAGTAGGTATCCCGCGATCCCCAATTGACGGCAGCGCGCCGCATCGCCGGCTCGTCCAGCCGAAGTGAGGATCAGGATTGAAGCGCCGGCAAGTTCGGGGTCGTTTCTGATACGTTCAGCGACGTCAAAGCCATCGAGGTCCCGCATCTGCGAGTCCAAGAGAATCACTGAGTACGGTCTTCGCACCTTCTTGCTTTCCTCTAACAACTCCAGCGCGCGATGACCACCTTCCGCCTCGGCGGGCAACATCTTCCACCGTTTGAGCACCTCCACGAGGATCTGGCGGTTGGTGGAGTTGTCGTCCACCACCAGGGCAGGAAGGTTCCGGAGGCGGTCAAAATCAGCCCAGCGCGTGATTCCCGCTTTATGGCCCAGGCCAAACCGCGCTGTGAAATGAAAGCTGCTTCCTTTGCCGACTGTACTTTCAACCCAGATTCGCCCGTTCATCAGGCCCACCAGATTGGAGGTGATCGCCAACCCAAGCCCCGTGCCCCCATATCGGCGAGTTGTGGAGGGATCCGCCTGCTCGAATGCGCCGAAGATAATTTCTTGTTTTTCAGGCGGTATGCCGATTCCAGTGTCACGGACGACGAAGTGGAGCATCACCCCGTCCTCCGGTTGGGGCTTCGTGGGGAATGCTCGCTTCTGGTCCGGTTCGCTTTCTCCTGTTCCGAGATTTGAGGAAATTGGTGGGAGGTGAGTTGCAGAGTTGTGGGTCATCTCCTCGATCATCTCAACTCTCACCTCCACTTCCCCTTGCTCCGTAAATTTAATGGCGTTCCCGACCAAGTTAAGGATAATTTGTCGGAGTCTTCCCGGATCGCCAATCAATAAGTCAGGAAGGTTCTGAGAAAGTGAACAAGCTACCTCCACCCCCTTATGATTCGCGCGGTGTGCAAGAGATTTTAGAGTGTCAATAAGACTCTCCTGCAGGTTGAACTCGATCGCGTCCAGCGCCAACTTGTGAGCTTCAATTTTTGAGAAATCGAGGATGTCATTGACAAGCGTGAGCAACGATTCGGTGGAAAATTTCAGCATGCCCAAGTATTCTGATTGCTCAGCGGAAAGGGTTGTATCCAAAAGAAGTTCACTCATGCCGAGAATTCCATTCAAAGGTGTGCGAATTTCATGGCTCATATTGGCCAGAAAGTCGCTTTTTGCGCGGCTGGCAGCCTCGGCTCGCACCTTGGCGTCTGCCAGTTCCTCGAATGCCTTCGTCAGCTCCACGGTGTTTTTTTCCTGCTTGTCCCTGGCGGTCTCCAAATCGACGGCATATCTTTTCAGATCCTCCTCGACGCGCTTTCGCTCGGTGATGTCGTTCATGACACCCAGGTAGGCAATAGCTTTCCCCTGGGTGTCAAACATCGGGGCCGTGGAAAGCTGAAAGTCAACCCATGTCCCGTCCTTGCGCTTACGGC
>JASHTZ010000427.1 GCA_030040295.1 Terriglobia bacterium
GGCGGCGCATCTCACCGTGCGCGCTGAATTGAGCAACGCCACCGGTCGAGTCTTGAAGGGCATGCTTAAGGGTGAGATTGCAAACGCGCGCTTTGAACAGCCGGTGGAATTGGCCCCACACCAGGTGACTGAGGTGAGCTTCTCTCCGGAGAAATTTCCGCAATTGAATTTCCCGCGACCGCGAGTCTGGTGGCCCGCGGAACTGGGTGGGCAGTGGCAGTACAATCTCGATCTGGAATTTGACCTCGGCGGCAGCATTTCCGACCGCCTCTCCACGCCCTTCGCCATCCGTGAGATCACCTCCGAATTGACGCCGCAGGGTTACAGGCTGTTCAAGATCAATGGCAGGAAGATACTCATTCGCGGCGCGGGTTGGTCTTCCGACATGCTCCTGCGCCCCCTGCCCCAGAAAGTGGAAAGCGAAATCAGTTACGTCCGGGATATGCATCTGAACGCCATTCGCCTGGAAGGGAAACTCGAAGATGACCACTTCTTTGAGACCTGCGACCGCGAGGGGATACTGGTGATGGCCGGATGGTGCTGCTGCGACCACTGGGAAAAGTGGAAGGATTGGAAGACGGAGGACTATACAGTTTCAGCAGAGTCGTTACGCGACCAGATCCGTCGCTTGCGCAATCACCCCTGCTTGCTCGCGTGGCTGAATGGCAGTGATAACCCGCCGCCGGAAACCGTGGAACAAACATACATAAAGATTCTAAAGGAAGAGCATTGGCCGAATCCTTATTTGTCGTCGGCATCGGCCAAACCAACCACGGTGACGGGCAAATCCGGGGTCAAGATGACAGGGCCTTACGATTACGTTGCGCCATCTTACTGGCTCGAAGATAAGACCCATGGCGGCGCCTACGGCTTCAATACTGAAACCAGCCCCGGCCCGGCCATCCCCCCTGTGGCCAGCCTGCGCCGGTTTCTCCCTGAGGATAAGCTTTGGCCTATAAATGAAGTCTGGGATTTTCACGCGGGCGGAGGTCAATTCAAGGACGTCAAAGTCTTCACCAATGCTTTAAATGGTCGCTACGGCGAAGCCACGTCATTGGAGGACTACGCCGAAAAAGCGCAATTGATGGCTTACGAAGGTGAACGTGCCATGTTTGAGGCGTACGGCCGGAACAAGTACACGTCCACCGGCGTCATTCAGTGGATGCTCAACAACGCATGGCCATCGATCATCTGGCACCTCTATGATTACTATCTCCGTCCGGGGGCGGGATACTTTGGCACCAAAAAGGCTTGCGAGCCCCTGCATATCCAATATTCCTATGATGACCAGTCAGTGGTGGTTGTCAACTCATTCGACCACGAGATTAATCGCCTCAAGGCCACGGCGAAAGTTTACAACCTCGACCTCAGTACGATGTTCTCCAAATCAGTACAGGTGGATTCCGCACCGGACAGCAGCACGCGCGCGTTCACCCTTCCCCGCATTGACGGCTTGAGCAAGACGTACTTCGTGCAGCTTCTCCTCGCAGGCGGGAGCGGGAAAGTTGTTAGCCGCAACTTCTACTGGCTTTCTGCCCAACCGGATGCTTCGGATTGGAACTCGTCGACATGGTATTACACCCCAATCTCGTCGTATGCAGACCTGACAGGCCTTCAAACCCTTTCCAAAATAGGGTTGAGGATTATGGACCACACACAGGCGCACAATGGCCAGACAGTAACTCACGTGTTCGTAGAAAATCCCACTTCCCACTTGGCCTTCTTCGTCCACCTGCAAATTACCAAAGGGAGATCCGGAGAAGAAGTGGTGCCAGTCTTTTGGGAGGATAATTACTTTGAGCTGATGCCATGGGAAAAACGGGAGATCACTGCCACTTACCGTACCGAGGATCTGGGGACCGTGGCGCCTGTAGTGAAAGTCGACGGATGGAACCTTGAAAAGTAAGTATTTCCCGCGGGCTCAGTCTCATGCGCCTCTAGCGTCGTGCACATTTTTATTTGTGCCGAGGTTAGGATCTCTCGGAGGACCTCATGAGTAACACGTCAATGAATCGCCGGGGATTTCTGGGAGTTTCGGCAGCGTCGCTGGCGAGTTCACTGGCTACCGGCTCCACAGTCAAAGCTAACGTCAACGAACCCTCTTCGCCCGTCTCGCGGCCGAATATCATTTTGTTTATGCCGGATGAATTGCGCGCGGATGCCGTGGCGTGCTACGGGAATCGGGTGGTGAAAACCCCGCATCTGGACCGCCTCGCGTCCGAGGGCACGCGCTTCGCCAATTGTTACGTTCAATATCCGGTATGCGGTGCCTCGCGGTGCAGCTTGTTGACCGGTTGGCCCGCCAGCATCCGCGGCCATCGCAGCCTTTACTATTTTCTCCGTCGCGATGAACCAAACATGTTCCGGTACCTCAAGCAGAGCGGTTACGACGTGTACTGGTACGGCAAGAACGACGCTTTGGCGGCAGAGTGCGCCTATGACAGCATCACCGAATGGAATTATCCTTCTGAACCGAAGGCAAACGGAACCCCTTCACAGCCGCCGTGGCCCGTTTCAGACCCACTCTATTATTCATTTCTATACCGGGAGGGTGGCGGCCGGAGCGACACGGCCGATTACCAGCACGTCATGTCAGCCGTCCGGATCCTGGAGCAACACGATAGTCAGCGGCCGTTCTGCATTTTTCTGCCGCTCAGCATTCCTCACCCGCCGTACAGCGGCCCCCAAGGTTTTCACAACATGTATGATCCTGCGGCGCTACCGCCACTGCGACCGATGGGCCTGCCCAACAAGCCCAATTTTCATGCCGGCATCCGCGCTGCGTACAACCTTACGTCACTTTCGGAAAACGTGTTTCGCAAGATTCGGGCTGTTTACCTTGGGCAAGTAAGCTATACGGACTGGGTTTTGGGAGAATTACTCGACGCCGTGGATCGCACCCATCATAGAAATGATACCGCCATCTTTGTTCTCTCTGATCACGGAGATTACGGAGGAGATTACGGTTTAGTAGAGAAATGGCCCAGCGGCTTGGAAGACGTGTTGACCCATGTGCCGTTGATTGTGCGCGTGCCTGGAGGGGTGCCCGGCCACTCTTGCCAGAACATGGTGGAGCTTTTCGATGTGATGGCGACCTGCCTAGAACTGGCCCGTGTCGACGCACGGCACACCCATTTCGCGCGCAGCCTGATGCCGCAAATTCAGGGTGGAGAAGGCGATTCTGAACGCGCCGTGTTCTGCGAAGGCGGTTACAATATTTACGAGCCGCAGTGCTTCGAGGAGCCGCAAACCCCAGGCTCCATCTACTACCCCAAGGTGCACCTCCAACTCACGAAACCGGAGATGATTAGCCGGGCGGCCATGGTGCGGACGCACACGCATAAGCTGATTCTGCGACCCAGCGGGCAGAGTGAGCTGTATGACTATCAGGAGGATCCGGACGAGCTCCGCAACCTCATTGATGATCCTCGTGTGGCCAGCGAAAAATGCACCCTGCAAGCACGGTTAGCGGAGTGGTATCTTAACACCACGGGGCTCGCTCCCTTTGATAAGGATGATCGAAATCTACCTTCGTATTATCCGACGCCGAAGTTCCCGCATGCGAACTGGCAACGCAAAATTATCGATTAGACTTGATCGTGAATTTGTTGGCGGCGGCTTGGGTGAGTGAGGATTTGAGTAGCGTCCGGAATTCACCATGCTATGAGCGAGATTGGATGCCGAGCGGTTAATGGCCATCAATTCGCACATTAGAAGGATGTCTTCCTGCACGGCTGAATGCCGAATCTGTTGTTTCCCACCGGTATCTGGTTAGCGCGGAAAAATAGAGCGATTCTCCAGTTCCTCCCAGATTCACTTTAGCATCCGCCATTCGTGGCAGACATGTGCTTTTTGCCAAATCGTACAGCGTGTCAATCTCATGATGTTCGCAACCCAGTCGCGTTAAGACACGGGATTTCATTCGCTACGCCAGAACGTGAGAGGAATTTGATCCTCACCGAATTTCCCGGCGGCCTTTGCTGGACTGCGATGCGGAGGCCCCTTCCCGTTCGAGTCCCGTAATAAGCGCTCCGAAAGCGCGAGATTCTATTTCCTCCGGGGGAAATTTTTCAGGAGCGAGCGGTAGAATTCGCTCCATTGCCGACCTGAGCGCCTGCCACACGGCCCCAAGCACCGGCGCTTCCCGGCCAAGAAGGCCGAGGGCAAGTTTGGGACGGCAGAAATCGTTTCGTTTCAAAATCGTACGTGTTGCATCAAAGAGGGCTTGATGTGAGCCGATTCTTCCACCGAAAATAACCAGGGAAGGGTTCAGAATCACACATATGTTTTCAACGGCATTCGCCAGGTTGTGAGCCATCCGGTGCAAAATTCTTGTCGCGTCAGTGTTTCCTTGCCCCGCCATATCCAAAATCTTGTCAGCCGATAGGCGTAGCGGCCGATTCCCATTAGCTCTCCCATTCTTGTGTTGCAGGTTCCGCCACGAGTGTTCAATGCCTTTTGCGCCGATCAGCCCTTCGAGTGAGCCTTTTTGATAAATCACCAACGGAGTTTCGCGCGTTCCAGGCAGACGCAAATACCCGATCTCCCCGGCTGCCCACTCGGAACCGTGGTGGAGCCGTCCATTCACGAAGATGCCTGCTCCAACCCCAGTCCCGATCGAAAGGAACGCAAAGTCCTTTGCGTCCTGAGCGCTTCCGCACCAATGTTCGGCTATTGCCGCCAGATTCACGTCATTCTCAACCTGGGTGGGAATGCCGGTTTCATTCTGTAGAATTGTGCCCAAAGGAACCTGGTGCCAGCCCATGGGGAGGATGGGGGCCGAAAAAACGACGCCGGTAGTGGCATTTGTCATTCCAGGGACACTGGCCGTGAGAGCTAATACTTTCTTGTGTGAAATCTTTGTCTCGCACTCGAGCCGTTTCAGGCACTTGCGAACCAGCGCAGAAATGTTTCTTGGCGTGCTCTGAGAATGCGTGGGTTCTGTCCACTTTACGAATACGGTCCCGTTCAGGTCAGAGACATTGAACCGGAAAAGAGAAGTCCCAACATCGACACCAATGACATAGCCATATCCAGAATTAAACCGAAGAAGATAGGGGGGCCGACCGCCGCCGGAGTTTCCACGACCGAGCGGCTCGACGAGTCCTTTTTTTTGAAGGTAAGACACTACGCCTGATATCGTCGGAGCACTGAGGCCCGAATACCGAACCAGGTCGGCCCGCGAGCAAGGACCCTTTAGGCGGAGAAGCCGAAGCACCCTCCAAGCGTTGACCCTCCGAAGAAGTTCTGGCTGCCCCAATCCTATTTCCAAGTCGCCGGAGATCTTCAGCAAGTTTTCCTTGATTGTTGGACTCCCCATAGGCCAAGCATCTTGCGGCGTCGAGCCGCACCTTGTCAATGGGTGCCGTTTCGGCCAATTTTTCGCAGCTGCACAACGCTCTCAGGATAACGACGGAGAAAGTTGAAGAAGGACTACACGGCGCAAGCTGCAACCTCCATCGCCCAATGCTGTAATTTCATGTGCTATCTCGTCCGGACATTTCACATGCTAACGACACACACCCAAAATAACTCTTGACAGGGGCTTTCAAAGGCTGCTACAAGCTCTACTTTATTAGGAAAGTTAATGAAGTCAATTTGCTCCAAAGACAGGCTTGAGGACGCTCCGGGAATTTGGTGATCCGCAGGAAGGTACTCGGAAGTAGAAGCGTAGCGAATCTTAATTACGCGTTCTTATCTGCGCGATGTTCCCCTTGGACGATTGATGGCTTGAAAAGCCCAAAAGGATCACATGCCACAAATTGACCGACGGACGATGCTCAGAAGGTCCCCACTCTTGGCGGGCGCGGTTGGCCTGGGTCTTCCGTTGATTGGCCGGGCCCTGCCCGCACAAACGGGCAAGTCCAAGCTGAAAGTGGTGGTAGCAGGCGCCCATCCGGATGATCCTGAATCCGGCTGCGGTGGGACGATCGCTCTTTACTCCGACTTGGGTCATGAAGTGGCGATCCTCTACTTGACCCGAGGCGAAGCAGGCATACCTGGAACCCCCGCACAGGAGGCGGCCCGCATCAGGACTGCGGAGTGCCGCAAGGCCTGTGACATTTTGAAGGCGCAACCGGTGTTTGGAGGTCAGATTGACGGCCAGACGGAAGTCAACGAAGCCCGCTACGAAGAATTCAGGCAGGTGCTGGATGCACAGAATCCGGACATTATTTTCACTCATTGGCCCATCGACACCCACCGCGATCACCGTGCGACATCTTTGTTGGTCTACGACGGCTGGCTGCGAAGCGGCAGGAAATACCCTCTGTATTATTTCGAAGTTATGCAGGGCACACAGACGCAGACCTTTCATCCCTCCAACTATGTGAACATCACGTCCACGGAAAGTCGAAAACGGGCTTCCTGTTTTGCGCATGCCAGCCAACATCCCGATGATTTTTACAAAGTCCACGAAACAATGAATCAATTTAGGGGAATGGAATCCGGGTATGGATTGGCTGAAGCATTTGTCCGGCACTGTGAAAGCCCAGGCGAAGCGCTCCTCGATTAGTTTTTGCGTCGGGACTCGGGTCATATCTTACAGCCAAAGGAGACCATCTGTAATGAAGACTCAACATTTGCGATTCGTCTCTACCATCGTAGAAATGCGATTGGACCTTTGTGTGGCCCTGCTCGGCTTATTGGCTTTCCTTTGCTCCACCTCAATGGTCAACGCGCAAACGACCTTTGGATCGATCACGGGAACGGTCACTGACCAGAGCGGGGCGGACATACCCGGTGCGACCGTCAGGGTAACCAACGAGGGAACGGGGGTGCAACGCAGCGTCGTCACATCGGTCGCCGGCGTGTACGTCGTGCCTAACTTGGAGGTCGGAATTTACAGCGTCCTGATTGAACAGAAAGGCTTTGTGACTTACGAGAAAACAGGAATGCACCTTGACGCCAGCCAAGTCATCGACGTCGATGCCCGCTTGGCTGTCGCCACGACCGGGACGAAGGTGGAGGTCGTGGGGACGGCGGGAGCGGTCCTCAACACACAAACGGCTTCAATCAGCAACGTGACACCCGCCAGCCAGTTGATGGAGTTGCCTGTTACCACTCGACAACGGGGTGATGAGGTTCTGGGTGGTTATGCCTTGTATAATGTGGGCGTGACAGAAGAGGAGGGGGCTGGATACAGCGTCATTGCCAACGGCATCCATTACATGGACGAGGCGCCCACTGTCGATGGCATTACTGTGATGAGCTTCATCGACTCGGTGGGTGGCAGCACGGTGCAGACCGGCATTGAAGCGACATCGGAGATTAGCGTGCAACTGGCCAATGCACCGGCGGAGTTTGGCCGTCCCGTTCAACTCACAATGGTCAGCAAATCGGGCAGCAACAAGTTTCATGGTTCCCTTTTTGAGGACTATAACGGGAATGCGCTGAACGCTCGGAATTTCTTTACCGCCACCGTGCCCTTCCGCGTTTTCAACGATTTCGGAGGCAGCATCGGCGGACCGATCAAGAAAGACAAGACCTTTTTCTTCGGCGACTATGAGGGAGCGCGACAATCGACGGCAGTGATCCAAACTCTCAATGTCCCGCTCACAGCTTACCGGACGGGTAATTTCAGCAGCGTTACGAAGGTGGTCACGAACCCTTACACGGGTGTAGCTTTCCCGAATAACACGATCCCTTCGAGCATGATCAGCTCGGTTGCGCAGGGCATTCAGAACATTTACTTCCTTCAGCCGAACTATGGTCCGGCGGGTCTGCTGACAGGGAACTACCGTGGTCTGCTCACCCCTGGGATCAGCGGCCTGGCGATTTTCGACAAATTCGACACACGACTCGACCACAATTTCAGCGTTAAAGACACGGTGTTTGCCCGCTTCAGCTATCAGCATGCCCCCCTCGACGGCTGGACTACTAACCCTATTCCACCTCTTGGACACCGCGATTCGCTGCGCACCTCCGACGCCTCCATAATCTCCTGGACCCACACCTTTACCCCCACTGTGTTGAACGAATTCCGTGCCGGGACCGCGCGCGACAACAATGAGATCAAGAGCAACATCATCGGAGGAAATATTCTTTCGCAAGTGGGGCTTCAGGGTGTGCCGGTGTCAACCTTTCCCACATTCCCGAGTTTCGCCGTGACAGGATTTACCAGCCCCGGAGCGGTCCCGTACGATGGCTATATCACCACGAACTTTGAGTACACGGATAATCTGAGTTGGGTGCACGGTTCACATTCGATGAAGTTCGGGTTTGATGCCATCCGTGACCGAAATGGAGGCTTTAGCGATGCAGGAAAGGTCTACGGAACTTATACTTTTAACGGCCGCTTCTCGGGGGCTCCCTACGCTGACTTTTTGCTCGGGCTTCCGTCCGCTACGAGCCTCACGGTTCCCACTCCCAATTCCCATACGTTTGGGACTTGGTGGAGCGCCTATGCCCAGGATCAGTTCAAGGTCACGCGCCATTTGACACTGAACTACGGTCTGCGGTGGGAAGCCCAGGAGCCCTACTACGACAAACG
>JASHTZ010000428.1 GCA_030040295.1 Terriglobia bacterium
TTTCCTTTGCCCAGCGGGCCAGCCACTTGGGCTCGTTCTGCGGCAAATTGGCTTTCATGGAAAATGAAGTCTTGGGTAAATTGATGGTCTGCTTCAGGTCCAGGGTTTCTTGCATGCCTCCTCCGTCGTGAGGATAAACATCCATTATAGAAACGGCGAGGTGAAGTGTCCAGAAATGTCGGAGCGTCTGTAGCGGCGGCGTGCGACCGCCAAATCCTCGATCGGAGACGACGCTACGGCAAAATAGTCCTATTGAAATGACTCCATGCGGAAGCCCATGCCGCTGCCGTCCCAGAAGGAAGAGCAAACCATGGGGCTGGGCGCGCGCACGGCGTGCAGGAGGAAGCAATAGAGGTGCGTAGCGTTCAGGCTGGCAAAGTGATTTCGGAAGGCGCGCTCGACTTCCTCATCTTTGCCCTCGACCATTGCCATTCCCACAAGCCGTTTGAGCGTTTTCCCTTCCAGTTCTTCGCGGGTTCGACAGTCGACAATGATCGCGAGGCTCGACTCGGCAGCCATCTTCTTGAACGCCGCAAGGTCCGGGCCGCAGGCATCTCCCAGAACCGCGCCCACCACTTCGCAGCGGCCGTCCGGCGCGAGCACTTCGGGCAGGCCGGCCATCAGCCGGCGCACGATGTCCAGCCCGTCGCTTCCACCGCCTGCGAAGACAGGATAAGGCACGCCGGCAGGCACGGGCATGAATGGTGGATTGCAGGAGATCACGTCAAATTTGCGCCCCGCCACAGGCGCAAGAAGGTCGCCGGTGAGGAATTCCACCTTGTCCGTTAGGCCGTTCATGGCGGCATTGATCCAGAAGAGCTTTGCGGCCAGGGGCTCGATTTCAACCGCCGTGACGTGCCTCGCCGTGCGCGCGCAAATCAGCGCTTGCGGGCCGACGCCCGAGCACAGATCGAGCACGTTCCCCTCAGCGCCGATCAGCATGCGGCTGAGCTCGAACGAGTCATTGCCGTAATAGCACTTCGCCTGGGGCGAAACCTTCTCGCTAAACAGCCAGAGGCCCATGTGATTCGCCAGGCGATAAGCTGCTGCAACGTTGTTCCCAATGCGATTCAACAGGCCGAGCGTTTCTAGCGTCGAGAGCACCTCGCCGGGGATGCAGGCCTGAAGTTCGCGCGCTTCAACCCGCAGGCCTTCACCAAACATGCGCAAAAAAACCTGGAATCGCCTGGCAATCTCAGGAGGCTTTGCCTCCGGATCGCGGGTCAAAGCTTGTTCCAGGCCGGACTCCGCCAGCACGTCCTTCCAGCAAAAAAGCGCGTGCCGCTGTTCATTTCTAAGCATCCTCACCTCGTTGCCCTGTTATCGTCACACTGCGGGGCCAGCGTGCGCGCCCGCCGCGTCGCGTGCAACACAAGGCGCTCGGCTAATAGTGAATCCTAATCGTCCTTTCCTCTCCCGCAGCGAGGTCGGAGAGAATCACACGGTGATGGTCGGGTAGGACCACAGATCCTCCGTCAACCGCGGACACGCTGCGCGCAAATTCAAACGTGAGGCCGCCGACGGGTTCGGGGCTCGATAGTTTGAGGGTGATTGCGTCAGCGCTGCGCGCGGGCTCAACCTGCCAGTTCAAACGGTCGCGCGCCCGCCAGAATTTCGCGAAGTCTGTCATGTCGGAGACCAGGATATCCGAGGGAAGGCCGTTCAGCAGCGCTTCCTCGGCCGGAACTTTGATCTCATCGTCATTCGTGTGAATCAAAATGACATTCGCGGCGCCGTTGTCCGCGTTGGCCTTGATGACCTCGAGGGCTTTATCGATGCGCTTTTGGAGCGGCGGCTCCGCTTCGTCCTCAATGGTGACAGGGAATTCATAGATCGGGCTCTCGTCGGAGAAGTCGCGGTCGTAGGTCAGGCGGTAGGGGAAATTGCTCATCACGTCGGGCGCGGTGAAGGAAGAATCAAATTCATAACCGCAATTCACCAGCGCCTGGGCGAGCGAGGTGGGAAAACGCAGGTGCCCGGCGCGGAAGAAGATGGTGTGATGTCCGGGAATGGCGCCGTCAATCAATTGCTTCGAAACACGCACCTCACCCAGAACCGTGCCGTTGATCGCGTCCGTGGTGCTGATGGCGCGCGGGCGGTAATTCGCGTAGGTTTCATTTCCCGCGCCGTAGTTGAAATGGTTGAAGGCGCGCGAGTGAATCACCGTGTGGCTTTCCACATCGAATCCCATCGCCACCAGTTTACGCAAGACGTCGAGGTTCGAGCCGTAGAAGAAAGCGGCTCCATTGGCGTCGGAAACGTACTTCGCCTGCATGAAGAACGTGCTGCGGACGTGGTGGCGCTCCTCCATGTTCGCGTAGGTGAGGCATTTGGGAACCGAAAATGCCCAGTCGATGTCGTGGGAGAGCATCAGCACGGAGCGCCGGCCTTGCGGCATGGTGGCGAGCCGCACCGCGCCGCGCGCGAAATTCTCATACCAGGCGCGCAGGAGCAGAAGCCAGACGTCGCCGCCGGGCTCAAAGGTATTGACGTAGGCGCGGAAGGCGTCATAGTGGCGATTCGTCTGCGCGCGCATAATCACGTCGTCCCAGCCGACTCCGCTCACAAAGGTCGTTCCCTGCCCTGTGGACTTTTCGATGAGGGCGGCCGACCCGTCTTCGTACCGCGCCAGAACTTTCCCTGTCCCATCCGGCCTGTATCCGTTGGTTGCAAAGCTCTCCTTCACGGCCTCGCCAGCGAGCGGCACGCGCCGCTCCTCCGGGCGGTCCAGATACTTGCCGAGGGGGTCGGCTGCGACATCGAAGTTCACCCAATGGCGCGTCTTGATCTGCCGGTAATCGCCGAACCCGAACAGCGGGCCGAGTTGCTTGGCAAACACTTGCTGCGCAAAAATCGTCCCGCCCTCCTGCACGAAGCGCGTCATCTTCGCGATGTCCTCAGGCCCGAAGGTATCGGAATCGATCTCGGGATAGATGAACACCTGGTTATGGCGTAGCGCGACGTCAAGGTCGTGCGTGATGAAGAACGGCACGCCCATTTCGTGGAATCCGTGGATGAGACTCAGTCCTCCGTCCTCGTCGTTGGTCATCAGCACAGCGATTTGCAGGGGAAAGCCTTCCGGATAATCCCGGTGATAATCCACGGCGCGCTTGCTGACCGGGTGGAGGGGAACGCCGGCGGCGGTGAGGTTGGTGATGACCTCGGTCCGGTATTTTCTGACCGCTAAAAGGTAAACCAGTAGGGCTACGTAAACGAAGGCGAATGCGATGAGAGTGCGCTTGATGAAGCGTTTCATTGACGGTGTCCGGCCTCTGTGGAGTGCAAGCAGGCGCGCGATGGCCTCCCGAGCAAGCGCGAGGGCGATTCGAAGGCTCGTGCAGCGCATTCGGGTATTGACGACGATGGAACACCCTCATACAATCGTGGCCAGTGCGTTACTTTTCCAAAGTCCATCGTCCTGCTGTCGGAATCGAGGGGGCATTCGCGCACCGGGCGCACCTCAGGTATTTCCGCTAGATCCGGCAGCACAAGGAGATTGAAGACTGAGCCAGTATTTCGAATTATTGTGATTTCTGAGGCGACATCATGCAGGCAAATCCGGAACGGCGACGACAACTTTTGGAGATTGAGCAGCGCAGTTGGCAACTTTGGGGAATCAGCCTCTCGATCGCGGTCATCCTGACCTTCGGAATCACCCTGCTGCTCTATCCGGCTCTGCAAGGCTATGCGGAGCATCTGGAATTCGAGCGCCATTACCTGCCACAACTGGTCTATGGGCTTTTTGCCCTGGTCGTGCTGAGCCACGCTTACTTCATCGTGAAGCAGCGGGAACTGAACGCTCTGCGGAATTTCATCATCGCCTCGTACGCATCTTCGGCGGCGAACACGGGGAATTACGCCACGGACGCGCTGACCGGCGCGCTTGATCGCGGCTCGCTGGTAGAGCTTCTGAGGGCAGAGACGCAGCGCGCCGAGAAAGCCAATGCGCGGTTCTGCGTGGTGATCTTCGACATCTGGGATTTCAAGTCGTTCAACATGCGCGAGGGCAACCTGGTGGGCGACCTGATGCTGAAAGAGCTTGCCCTGCTGCTCATGCGCACTATCCGCAAGGCCGACTGGGTGATGCGCTACGGCCCCGATGAATACCTCTGCCTGCTGGAAGCCAGCAACCGGCAGGGAGGTGAGGCCTTTGTGGAACGAGTCGAAAAGGTGCAGGCGCGCGTCGACCGCCTGCGGGGCGTGAAGCTGCTCGTGGGGCTTGCAGAGTACAAGCCGGGCGACGACGCCGAATTGGTGGTGAGCCTCGCCGAGCGGGAACTGCGCAAGAGCACCCGGGAGCCGGCCTCCGCGGCAAGCGTTCCGGCGTAAGGCCTCCGTCCTTTGCTCGCTCTGCATGCCTGCCGTAACCTCAACTCTCCGCGCGCGTGGCGAACCCCGTGCGCTCCGACACGCGCCACACCACTTTGCCGAAAAGAAAATTCCACGTCGCCTTCAGCCGCCACCAGAGATAAATCTGCCGGTAGCCGAAGCACTCAATCATCGAGAAGGCCAGCAGCAGAATGGCGTCGCGTGGAAAGTGGTAGCGGGGGAAATAGATCTGATCGATCAATACCGAGGTCAGCGAAAAAAGCACGCCGGCGAAGAATGCCAGTGCCGCAAAAACCACAAATGAGGTGTCATTCACCCAGCCTAGCAGGAAGAGCACCGGCATCAGGATGATACCCAGGATTTCGACCACCGGACCGCCCGCTTCGTAGAGCAATTCATAGGGCAGCGCCACCATGCCCACCACGCCGTACCGCCAGTTAAAGAGCATCTTCCGGTGAACCATGATGG
>JASHTZ010000429.1 GCA_030040295.1 Terriglobia bacterium
TTATGCGCCGCAGGGCGCAAAGTCAACGCGCCGGCTGGTGGTGCAATTTGAATTGACCGTTTGCTGTTTGCAGGGTTCTGCGGTTACCATTTCCGCGATCGGAGTGATCTTGAGATCAACGATTCTCACATTCCTACAGATTCTATCCTGCTGCGGGATCTTGTTTGCGCAATCAACCGCCCCTGCTCCGGCTTACCTTGACGCGAAACAGCCCATCGAAGTGCGCATTGACGATCTGATGCGCCGAATGACCCTGAAGGAAAAAATTGGACAACTTAATCTTCCCTGCGCATACGTGCGTGAACTCGGGGATACAGCTTCAGAAAAGATGGCGGCTGCGAGAAAATTTGCCGCAGGTACATATACCACCGAAATCGGCCCCGGCTCCGGATTCTTTGCCCTCGCCAACACGATTCGACTGAACGATCTTCCAAAGCAAGTTGAATACTTCAACGAGCTCCAGAAAATTGCGCTCATGCAAACGCGCTTGAAGATACCTCTTCTTGAGGACGAAGAAGGAACCCATGGTGCAATGTTCCCCGGCGCAACTGTATTCCCGGAGGGCCTGTCGATCGGCAGCACGTTTGACCTGCCGCTGGTGGATGCCATCTATGCCGCAGCCGCTCAGGAAGCCAGGTCGGTGGGAATCCACATTCTGTCAACGCTGGTATTGGAATTGGATCGCGATCCGCGCATGGGGCGCAACATGGAAGCTTACACGGAGGACCCTTATCTCTATTCGCGCATCGCGGAAAACATCGTAGAGGGCGCTCAAGGGTTCGATGTCGATGCTTCTGATAAAGTCGTGGCGCTGATGACGGATTTCCCGACCCAAAGCGAGCCCGTCAGCGGGCTGGAACGTGGAGCCATCGAATTATCGGAGCGCAGTATTCGCGAAAACTTCCTTCCTCCCTGGATCGCTGCTTTTCGAGCGGGCGCTTTGGGCGTAATGGCGGGCTATCCAGAGATTGACGACGTTCCGGAACATTCATCGGTACTCTGGAATACAAAGATTCTCCGCGATGAGCTGGGTTTTCGAGGGGTCGTGGTCAGTGAGGGCCGCGGCTTCAGCACTCTTATTTATGAGCACATCGTTCCGACCCAGAAAGAAGCCGGAGCTTTGGCGCTGCGGGCGGGCGTGGACATGGGCATAACCTATGAGTCCGCCTATATGAAGCCGCTCATTGAAAATGTTGAAGAGGGGAACGTTTCCGAAGCGCTGGTGGACCGCGCTCTGCGGCGCGTGATTTCCTTGAAATTTCAGTTAGGGCTTTTTGAACATCCCTACGCAGACCTGGCCCGGGCGGAACGGGTCGTGCACTCTGAACCACATCAGCAGCTCGCCTTGCAGGCTGCGCGGGAGGGCATTGTTCTTCTTAAGAACCAGAATAGTCTCTTACCTCTCAGCAAAAACATTAAGTCCATCGCCGTGATTGGCCCCAATGCCGACAACGGCTGGAGGCAGTTGGGGGATTACTCACCCTCGGTAGTTCCGCAGAAAGTCATTACTGTTCTCGATGGAATTCGGCAAGCAGTCTCACCCGGAACGCGAGTCGACTATGTTCGCGGGTGTGAAGTGATGGGCGGAAAGGATGACATTGCGAGTGCAGTTGAAGCTGCTCGAAAGGCCGCCGCGGCCGTCGTGGTGGTTGGCGAGAATCCGCGCAATGGCGACCGAAGCGGCGTTCCCGCGACGGATGGCGAAGCTTACGATGTGGCCAGCCTGGACCTGAGCGGCCGGCAGGAAGGCCTGATTCAGGCCGTCGAGGCAACGGGCACTCCCACGGTGTTGGTGCTGATTAACGGAAGACCAATTTCCATCCGCTGGGAGGCAGAGCACATTCCCGCAATTGTCGAGGCATGGGAGCCCGGAGAGCGTGGCGGCGAGGCGATCGCGGATGTGCTGTTTGGCGATTACAATCCGAGCGGACGTCTGGCCATCACCATTCCCCGCAGCGTGGGTCAGTTGCCTGCTTATTACAACTACAAGCCCTCGAAACAATACTGGATTCAGGAGAGAAGCCACGGCGGCGGGTACGTGGACATGCCCGGCACGCCCCTCTACCCTTTTGGGTTTGGACTTGGCTACACGGAGTTCACTTACAGCAATCTGCGGATTACTCCGGCGCAAATCTCTCCGGCGGAAAGCGCCACGGTAAGCGTTGAGGTAACAAATTCGGGAAGCCGCCCCGGTGTGGAAACTGTTCAGCTCTACCTGCATGAACGTTACACGCCTGTGGCAACTCCCATCGAGCAACTTCGCGGCATTGCGCGGGTGGCGCTGAGTCCGGGCGAAACGAAGACGGTCACAATGAAGCTGGTGCCTGAGGACTTGATGCTGCTCGATCGGGATATGCGTTGGAAAATCGTACCGGGCACCTTCGACGTCATGATTGGAGAATCATCGGCAGAAATTGTGCTGAACCAGGCTCTGGAGGTGGCAGGAACAAACCCGCCGGCGGGTCACGGATCAAATGTCGACGGCGGGAAATGAGAACCAAAAGCTAAGGGCGGCAGGTTCCGTTTACTTAGGGAGTGAAATCCCACGCGCCTAAGGGGCAGGCATTGAAGTGCCGGCCTCGAGCGCGGTGCGGTCCACGACCGCCGCACCCATTTGTCCTCCATCCTCGCTTTCCATCACCACGCGCACGCTCGCAGTGCGGCGCGGAACGGTCAGCGAGAGTTTCGGACTCAAGACCAGGTTCGCCAGGCGATTGGAATCCTGAAGGTTGACCTG
>JASHTZ010000430.1 GCA_030040295.1 Terriglobia bacterium
TCGGCGACGCCGCGGTCATTCCGCCCTCCGAGGAACGCTACTACAGCGAGCGCGTGTTGCGCGTACCCGGCTCCTACCTGGCGTTTTCGGTGCTTTATCCCGTTCCGGAAGTCGCGCCGCCGCCCTGCCTTGCCACCGGCCACATCACCTTTGGAAGCCTGTGCACGCAATACAAGCTCACGGATGAGGTGATTGCCGCCTGGTCTGCGATTTTGCGCCGCGCCCCCCGAACCCGTCTGCTTCTGAGAAACGTGGGATTAAACACCGCTTCAAACCAATCCGCCATTCGTGAACGCTTTGCCCGCCAGGGAATCGAGCGCGACCGGCTGGTACTGGAAGGGCAAGCCTCGCACGGTGAGTTCCTCAAGACCTACGCACGCGTGGATATTGCCCTCGACGCGTTTCCCTACAATGGCGGAACCACCACCATGGAAGCGTTGTGGCAGGGCGTGCCCGTTCTCACTTTTAATGGCGACCGCTGGGCCAGCCGCCAGAGCCGCTCGCTGCTGCTCGCCGCGGGGCTTGGCGAGTGGTGCATGCCGGACGTGAACGCCTACGTGGATCGCGCCGTCGCGCTGGCGAAATCGCGCGCCACGCCTGCAATGCTGGCGAAATTGCGAGCCGGCATGCGCGAACGGCTTTCCAGTTCGCGAGTCTGCGATAGTGAAGGCCTATGCAGAGCGCTCGAAAGGATTTACCTTAAGGTCGCGCTGAGAAGTTGAAAGTCTGGAATTACGATTCGCTTGTGGCCGGGTTTCTGGTGTATGTTGTTTCACTTATGGGAACCAAATTCGAATCCCAATCCACATCAGGTCGAGGATCATCCTAATGCGTCGTCGTACCTTCATCCAAACCCTCCCGCTTGCTGCCGCGGGGTCGGTGAATCTGGAGGGAAAACCGCAGGAGCCGGGCCAGAGTGGCTCGGCCGATTTAACGCCTGCGGAGCTTCCGAAATTTCAGCCCGCCGGGGCGGAGCGATTCATTCGCCGCGACGTTCATGCAGGCGACCGCCCGGCCGGCGCGAGCTTCGCTTCCCGCTCGCCTGCTCTGGGCTGCTCGGGAGCCGCGGGCACTGCGCACCCGGTGGCCACGCAGACGGCCATTGAGATGCTCAAGCGCGGCGGGTCCGCCGTTGATGCCGCGATCGCCGCCAACGCCGTGCTGGGCTTTGTGGAACCAGTCAGTTCCGGCCTGGGCGGTGATTGCTTCGCTTTCGTGTGGGACCCTAAGGCGAACAAACTTGCGGGAATGGCCAGCTCCGGAAAGTCACCCAAGTCGCTCACCATCGAGACCGTGCGCGCGCGGGCCGTTCATGGGCACATTCCGGCGCTTGGCGCCGTAAGCGTCTCGACACCCGGCTGTTTGGCCGGCTGGTGGGCGCTCCACCAGCGCTACGGCAAGCTGAAGTGGGCGGAGATCTTCGGCCCGGCGATCCACTATTGCGAAACCGGCGACGCCACGCCGCAGATCATCGGCTATGCACTGAAACGCAACCTGGCGGCCTTTCTTCGCCCGAACTCGGGGGTGGAGGAAACCGCCAACGCCGTCAAAACCTATATGCCCAATGGCGTTGCTCCCAACGAATACGATGTGCGGAGCAATCCTGACCTCGCGCACACCTACGGCATGATTGCCAAAGGCGGCCGCGAGGTTTTCTATGACGGCCCCATCGCCGAGACTATTGACGCCTACTTCAAGCGCATCGGCGGCTGGCTCTCTGAGGAGGATCTGCGCGAGCACCAGGCCGAGTGGGTTGAGCCTCTGGTCACGAGCTACCGCGGTGTGGACGTCTACGGGATGCCGGCCAACACCCAGGGCCTGGCCACGCTGCAAATGCTGAACATCCTGGAGCAATTCGACCTGCGCGGCTTCGGCTTCCAATCCACGCAATCAGTACATGTGCAGGCGGAAGCCAAGCGCCTGGCCTTTGAGGACCGCGCGCGCTATTACGCCGATCCGCACTTTGCCAGGATTCCTATCGACTGGCTGAACTCCAAGGACTACGCCAAGGAGCGCGCCAAACTCATTCAGATGGACAAGGTTCTTGACCACGTCTATCCCGACCAGGCGCCCGGCCACGGCGATACCACGTACTTCACCACGGCGGACAAGGACGGCATGATGGTGTCCATGATTCAGTCGAATTTCCGCGGCATGGGCTCCGGGCTGGTCGCCGATGGCCTGGGATTTATGTTTCAAGATCGCGGCCAGCTATTTTCGCTGAAGGATGGCCACCCCAACATCTATGCGCCGGGCAAGCGGCCGTTCCAAACCATCATTCCCGGCTTCGCGTCGAAAGACGGCGTTCCCTGGATCGCCTTCGGTGTGATGGGCGGTGATATGCAGCCGCAAGGGCAGACGCAGATCATCGTGAATCGCGTCGATTATGGCCTGGACGTGCAGGCCGCTGCCGACAGCCCGCGCTGGTATCACGAAGGCTCGTCGCAATCCATGGGTGAAGATCCGCCGAATCTGGGCCCGCTCGGGGTGCTGTGGCTCGAGACCGGCGTTCCCGCCGAAACCCGCAAAGCCCTCACCGGCCTCGGCTGGAATATGGGCAAAGGCGCGGGGGGATTCTACGGCCGTTATGAGTGCGTCGAACACCGCATGCAGGGGGCGGACCGAGTTTATGCGGCGGGCAGCGAGATGCGCGCGGACGCCGTGGCGCTGGCTTACTGAACACCCTTGTCAAGCACGCCAAGAAGACCCCTTTGAGGGGACAGGCATTCTCAAGCCCCCAGAGGCTCAAACA
Organism: Terriglobia bacterium; assembly: GCA_030040295.1. GTDB lineage: Bacteria > Acidobacteriota > Terriglobia > UBA7540 > UBA7540 > Bog-366. The sequence goes on from JASHTZ010000430.1 coordinate 2,753, forward strand.
TTGGAGATTGCAGGCTATGATTAGTAGGTCAGAAAGAAGAGGGGGCGAACCGTGGCGTCCGGCAGACGCGAGGAACTCCTGAACGTCCGAATACCCTGGTTTACGGGCGCCTAATGCGCAGCCGCCACGGGCTGGTTGCAGAGGGTCAACCAGCCATACTTGTCATCCGCCTGCCCCTGCACGATGGCGAGGAAACGCTCCTGCAAGGCGCGGGTGATGAGGCCGGGCTGGCCTTTGCCCACCACGATCCGGTCCACCGAGCGAATGGGCGTGATTTCCGCCGCGGTTCCAGTGAAAAATACTTCATCGGCAATGTAGAGCATTTCGCGCGCGATGTTGTGCTCAACGATGGGGTAACCCAATTCCTTCGCGAGGACCATCACGCAATCGCGGGTAATGCCCGGAAGGACGGAGGCGGAGAGAGGCGGCGTGTAGATTTTCCCATCGCGGACCACGAAGATATTCTCGCCGCTGCCTTCGCTCACGTACCCGTTGTGATCCAGTGAAATCCCTTCCGTGTAGCCGTTGGTGAGGGCTTCCATCTTGATAAGCTGAGAGTTCATGTAATTGGCCGCGGCCTTGGCCATGGCCGGCAGGGTGTTGGGAGCAATCCGCTGCCAGGAGGATACGCAAACCTCCACGCCTTTGCGCAGCGCTTCATCGCCCAGGTACTTCCCCCATTCCCACGCCAGAATGTAGACCTCAACGGAGTTCTTAAGGGGATTTACGCCCATTTCACCCGCGCCGCGAAACACCACGGGGCGAAGGTAGCAATGCTTGACGTTGTTGACGCGCACCAAATCCACCATCGCCTGCACCAGCTCCTCGCGCGAAAAGGGCAAATCCATGCGGTAGATCTTGGCGGAGTTCACCAGGCGGTCCGTGTGCTCCTTCAGCCTGAATATCCCAGGGCCTTGCGGCGTGTCATAACACCGGATGCCCTCAAACAAAGAGGACGCATAGTGGACCACGTGGGCGGACACGTGCATGGTGGCCGCCTCCCACGGTATAAACTTGCCGTTGTGCCAGACTTGCTCGTAACTTTTCACCGCCATGGGTTCTTCTCCCGTCTTCCCCCAGAGGTTTGGGATTGAATGCCGAGCGCGGAATTTCCGGACCTCAGCCTCCGACACCAAAATTATAGCATGGGCGACTTTGCTCCCCGATGAAATCGGCGGGCGCGCCTGAGTTGGACCATTTTGGCACAAGAGAATTGGCCTGCCCGCCGGCCGGCACACTTTCCTGCCCGATTGCCAAGGGAAACCTTGTTTTAGTCGGAGTATTAGGCCGCCTCAGGCTTTCCAGGCCGAATCTCAGGTAATAACAGCTTTCGAAAGTCCGGCCTTTGGAGGGTATAGGACGGGCATTAACCCGCTCCCGCCCTGCGGCAATACCCGACGGCCCAATCGGGTAAAAGAAATTCTTATGGCAGCAACCAAAAAAATTTGTTTGCATCTAGAAAGATGTAGTGGCAATATCTCCACTACGGGGTAGTCACGAAAGTGGTGGCACGAACAGGCCATTACCGAAGCGGGATGGACAAAACAAGCAAAGACGGGCCAAATGGCATCTATGGCGTTCATACGCAAACGCGGTGATTCCTACTACCTGGTTCACAACATCCGGAAGGATGGACGCATCCGCCAGATTCATTTGGCGTGTTTGGGCCACAGGCCGCGAATTAGTGATGAAGTGG
>JASHTZ010000041.1 GCA_030040295.1 Terriglobia bacterium
CTTTCTGCGGAGAAATTCGAACGTACTTGTGTGTGGCGCTCGCTTCCATCGATTCACCTGCCGAATTTAGCTGACCCCTCCGGCGCCGGCCGCGGGCGCTGCGGGTTTGGCAGCTCCGCCGGTTACGGGCGGGGGCGCCGCTGCTGCCGCCGCTTTCTCCGCCGCGATCTTCACGCCGTGGCCCTTGAACGTGCGCGTGGGAGAAAACTCGCCGAGCTTGTGTCCCACCATGTTCTCCGTGATGTACACAGGAATGAATTTCTTGCCGTTGTGCACGGCCAGCGTGTGCCCGATCATCTCCGGCACAATCGTGGACCTTCGCGACCAGGTCTTCACGACCTTCTTCTCGAACCGCCGGTTGAGCAGCTCGATCTTCTTCATTAAATGGTCATCCACAAACGGACCTTTTTTCAGCGACCTTCCCACTTCATCCTCCCGCTATTTCTTCTCACGCCGCTTGACGATGTAACGATCTGTCGCCTTGTTGTTGCGAGTCTTGTAGCCCCTCGTGGGCTGTCCCCAGGGCGTCACCGGGTGGCGCCCGCCGCTGGTCTTACCCTCGCCCCCGCCCAGCGGATGGTCCACCGGGTTCATGGCCACGCCGCGCACCGTGGGCCGGATTCCCATCCAGCGCTTGCGCCCGGCCTTGCCGATGGAGATGTTTTCATGGTCGAGATTGCCGAGCTGACCAATCGTCGCCACGCACTCGATAAATACCTTGCGAACCTCACCCGAAGGCAGGCGCACCTGGGCATAATCGCCTTCCTTGGCGAGCAACTGCGCCGCACCACCCGCGCTGCGCACCAGTTGGCCGCCCTTTCCCGGGCGCAATTCAATGTTGTGAATCATCGTGCCCACGGGAATATTCTTCAGCGGCAGCGCGTTGCCGGTTACGATGTCCGCTTCCGGCCCGGAGACCACGTGATCGCCCACTTTCAGGCCCAGCGGATAGAGAATGTAGCGCTTGTCGCCATCCACATAGCTCAGCAGGGCGATGAAGGCGGAGCGATTGGGATCGTACTCGATGGTCGCTACGCGCGCCGGAACTCCAGTTTTGTCGCGCTTGAAGTCGATCAGCCGGTAGTGGCGCTTGTGCCCGCCGCCCCGGCGCCAAATCGTCAGCTCGCCCTGATTGTTGCGCCCGGAGATGCGCGTCTTCGGCTCCAGAAGCGGCTTGTAGGGCTGCGAGGTGGTAATCTCCTCAAACGTCAGGCCGGTCTGGAAACGCCGTGTCTCGGTGTAAGGTCGATAGGTTTTGATTCCCATAACTTCTGTCTTCCTTCGTAGCCCCGGTCCCACATCGGCGACCGGCATGTGCCACCCTCGATGGCGGCTCTACCTACGCATTTCCGGTAAGCTCCGGAATTTTTTCTCCGGAACGAAGTTTCACGTAAGCCTTCTTCCAATCGGGCCGGTGGCCCACCGTGCGTCCCCGGCGGCGTTCTTTGCCCGCAAACGTCGAGGTGTTCACCGATTCCACTTTCACTTTAAAGATCGTCTGCACGGCTTCCTTGATCTCCGTCTTGGTGGCGTGTTGATCCACTCGGAAGCAAATCGTCCGGTCGTGCTCTTTGGCGATCAGGCTCTTCTCTGTCACCAGGGGCTTCTGCAAAATCATGTAAGGGCTTCGATTCATCGCAGCGCCTCCTGAAGCCGGGTGAGCGCGCCTTCGGAAATCAAGAGGTGATGATGGCTCAACAGATGGTAAGGATGCAGCTCGTGCCGGCGAACCAGGTCGCACCCTTTTACGTTTCGCGAAGAGAGCTCCAGGTTGCGATTGACGGCGTTATCGACGATCAGCACACCCTTTTCGAGCCCAAGCTTGTGCAGCGCACCGGCAAAAACCTTGGTCTTGGGCTCTTCCAGGTTGAACTGATCCACCACGATCAGGTTTTTGTCCTGGAATTTCGCCGCCAATGCCGAGCGCAGCGCCCCGCGCATCATGCCTTTGGGCAATTCATAGGAGTAATCACGCGGCATCGGGCCATGGGCAATCGAGCCGTGCCGCCAAAGCGAGCTGCGGATGCTGCCCACGCGGGCCCGGCCCGTTCCCTTCTGCCGCCAGGGTTTTTTCCCGCCTCCGCTTACTTCCCCGCGGCTCTTGGTCTTGTGTGTGCCGCTGCGCCGGCTGGCCAGATACTGCTTCACCGCTTCCCAGAGCAGGCTCTGATTGGGCCGCGCGCCGAAAATTTCATCCGCCACCGGGAGTTCCCGCAGCGTTTGTCCTTCCAGATTTTTCACTTCAACAGTTGCCATAAGTCGAAACTCGAAAATCGAATTCGAAAAGAACCTTACTCAGCCCGCTGCCTACTCTTACTTGTGCGGCGCTTTCGCCTGATGAACCAAAACGTAACCACCCTGCGGGCCGGGCACAGAGCCTTCCACCAGCAGCGTGTGATCATCCGCCAGAACCTGAACGACGCGAAGGTTCCGCGTGGTGACGCGCGCATTGCCCATGTGTCCCGCGGCGCGCATGCCCTTCATGACCCGCGAAGGAAATGCCGAGGCGCCAATCGATCCCGGCGCGCGGTGAAACATCGAACCGTGCGCCCCACCACCGCCGCCAAAATGGTGGCGCTTGTGGAATCCGGCAAATCCCCGGCCTTTTGAAACGCCAATCACGTCCACGCGATCGTTTACGGCGAAGACATCCACCAGAACCTTGTCACCCACTTTCACATCGCCGCCGTCCTGCGCCAGCCGAACCTCGCGGAGAAAGCGCACGGGATTGGCATTGGCCTTCTTGAAGTGTCCTTCGAGAGGCTTGTTCACCCGCTTGGGCGGAGGCACTTCCACCAGACCCAATTGTGCCGCGTCATAGCCATCGGATTGCTGCGTCTTCCGCTGCACCACAACACACGGGCCGGCCTTCAGCACCGTTACCGGAATCATGTCGCCGTTTTCGGCGAACACCTGAGTCATGCCGAGCTTTTTGCCTAAGATTGCCTTTACCATATTCATCACTGATCTTCGCCCATTTGTTATTTATCCACCTTAAATTCGCGCCCTGCGAGGCGGTGCGAAGAAGGGGCAATGGACAAATCTATTTCGTATGCTCTTTTCCGAACGCCTTGATCTCAATATCCACGCCCGAGGGCAAATCGAGCTTGGTCAGCGCCTCAATCGTCCCGGAAGTCGGCTCAAGGATGTCCACCAGCCGCTTGTGGGTGCGAATCTCGAACTGCTCGCGCGATTTCTTGTCCGTATGCGGCGAGCGCAGAACGCAATATTTGTTCTTGAGCGTGGGCAGCGGAATCGGCCCCGCCACCTGCGCGCCCGTGCGCTTTGCCGTGGAGACAATTTCCGCCGCCGACTGGTCGAGAATGCGGTGATCGTAGGCCTTCAGGCGAATTCGAATTTTCTGGTGTAGCATTGCGCTCCAAGTCTTTGTTCACAGCTTACAGCTCACAGCCAAAAGTTAAACCTGACCACTTCGTGCTTTCTGTAAGCTGTTGGCTGTCAGCTTTACTGAATCACATCCGCCACGGTGCCGGCTCCCACGGTGTGGCCGCCTTCGCGGATGGCGAAGCGCAGGCCTTTTTCCATGGCAATCGGCGTGATCAATTCGATCGCCAGGTTCACGTTGTCCCCCGGCATCACCATTTCCGTGCCCTGCGGCAGCGTCGCCACTCCCGTCACGTGCGTCATGCGGAAATAGAACTGCGGACGGTAGCCGTTGAAGAACGGCGTATGCCGCCCCCCTTCTTCCTTCGTCAAAATGTACACCGAGGCATTGAACTTCGTGTGCGGCGTAATCGACCCGGGCTTCGACAGCACCATGCCCCGCTCCACATCGTCCTTTTCCGTCCCCCGCAGCAGCACTCCGATGTTGTCTCCCGCCTGCCCCTCGTCCAGCAGCTTCTTGAACATCTCGACGCCCGTCACCACCCGCTTGAACGGCTCCGGCCGCAGCCCCACGATCTCGATCTCCTCCTGCACCTTCACCTTCCCCCGCTCCACCCGCCCCGTCACCACCGTCCCCCGCCCCGAAATCGAAAAAATATCCTCCACCGGCATCAGGAACGGCTTGTCAATCTCGCGTGTCGGCAGCGGTATGTAGCTGTCCACCGCGTCCATCAGCTCGTGTATCGTCTTCTCCCACTTCGCGTCCCCTTCCAGAGCCTTCAGCGCCGAGCCCCGAATGATGGGAATCTTGTCCCCCGGAAACTGATACTTGTTCAGCAGATCGCGCACTTCTACTTCCACCAGTTCCAGCAGCTCGGGATCCTCCACCGCGTCGCACTTGTTCATGAACACCACGATGTAAGGCACGTTCACCTGCCGCGCCAGCAGCACGTGCTCGCGCGTCTGCGGCATCGGCCCGTCCGTCGCCGCCACCACCAGAATCGCCCCGTCCATCTGCGCCGCCCCCGTAATCATGTTCTTGATGTAGTCGGCGTGCCCCGGGCAATCCACGTGCGCGTAGTGCCGGTTCTTGGTCTCGTACTCCACGTGCGCAATGGCAATCGTGATCCCCCGAGCCTTCTCCTCCGGCGCGTTGTCAATCGAATCAAACGGACGAAACTTGATCTTGGGATTGTCCTTCGACAATACCTTCGTGATCGCCGCCGTCAACGTCGTCTTCCCGTGATCGATGTGCCCAATCGTCCCCACATTCATGTGGGGCTTCGTGCGATCAAATTTTTCCTTGGCCAT
>JASHTZ010000431.1 GCA_030040295.1 Terriglobia bacterium
TGGAGCATCACGGAAAATTACCAGCTTGGCGGAAATGCTGACGTGAACGGCGACTTCAACAGCTTCATTTTGAACGGCGTCAACGTCACCGCCATGGTGCCCGACGGCATCTCTGCGGAAGGGTCGTGGGATGCCTCGCCGAACGTTGACGCAATTCAGGAAGTGAACGTTATGTCTTACACCTACGACGCGCGTTATGGGCGCACGGGCGGTGGCGTCGTGAACATGGTTGTGAAGTCGGGAACGAATTCCTTTCACGGCGATGCCTACGACTACTGGTCAATCGGGGCCTTGGATGCCGCCACGTTTACAGACAATATCACCGCGATCCCCACTCCCAACCAGCATCTGAACGACTGGGGATTTACCATCGGCGGACCGATCAAGAAGGACAAGATGTTCTTCTTCGGCAGTCTGGAGCGGCAGTATTACGGCTATCCCTATACTGTCCTTACCAGTGTTCCCACGGCGGCCATGAGGTCTGGGAATTTTTCGGGGACCCCTTACACCGTTTATAACCCTGCGACCACCACCTGCACTGCGCCGGGCGGAACGCTGGGCGACTGCGCGGGCAATGCCTATGCCAGCACGGAATTCCCGGGCGATGTCATCCCGACGACCGCCATGGCGACGGACGGCCAGGACCTTGCAAATCTCTTTCCGCTGCCGAACATTAATAGCACGTCGTACGAGAATAACTTCGCGGACGCTCCACCGGCGTATGAGGGCGTGTATCAGCCCATGGTACGCGCCGACTACGATCTCACCAACACTTGGCGCCTCAACAGCATGTTCGAGTGGGAGGGGGGCAACGCACACCGCAACACCAGCGGTTTCAGCGGCGCCGCGGAAAACGGCAACATCATTGAGACTCGCAACAATGTGGTAGCGAGCCTGGGTGCGACACACACCTTCTCGCCCACCTTCGTGGGTGAGTTCTCGGCGGGTTTCGCGCGGCTTGAGGAGCTGGATTTCCACGGAAACATTGCCGCCCAGACGGGTCTCGGCTCGGTCGGGCTGAGCTATCCCATCGCCGGGAACGCCATCTACCCGAACCTGCTCCCGCAGGTCGAATTCAGCGAGATCTACCCTCAGATTATCGGAAATAACGGCGCGCCGGGAATAGAAGACAACATGACTTTCAGCGCCGATTTCACGAAGAGCAAAGGGCGGAACAACATTGAGTTCGGCGTCGAGTTCGGCGAGTACAATGCCGCCCAGGCGCCTAACGGCAACTCCAGCGGAGCTTTCGAATTTGGCACGAGCGCTACCCAGTACAACCCGTTGGAAAGGGGTGAGCTTCCGGGGATCACTGACGGAAACGTGATTGCCGATTTGCTGCTCGGGGACCCCGTAAGTGGAGATGTTGCCTGGAGCAACAGCATCATGATCGGCGGGCCCATGTGGGACATCTATGCGCAGGACAACATCCGGGTAAACCACCGCCTCACGGTGAACGTTGGTCTGCGCTACGACGTGGAGCGTGGCCTGCGCGAGCGCTACAACCGGATCAATTCGGGTTTCTGCCTCTCTTGTGTGAATCCCATCACCAGCAATGCCACTTACCAGGCCAACCTTGCCGCGGATACGGCGGCCTACACGGCGTATGGTTTCACTTCCGCTAACCTCGCAAGCCTTCAGACACTCTATGGCGGTATCACGTTCCCCAGCGGGACCGGGTCGTCTCAGGATTTCAGCGCCACGGATTGGGCCGACATCGGCCCGCGAATCGGGTTGGCTTACATGATTACCCCAAAGACCGTGGTTCGCGGTGGATGGGGCTGGCTGTATGCCTACGATGGACCCAATGGACAAGCGGAGAACGGTTTCAGTTACTCCACACCTTACGTTCCTTCGCTGAACGGCGTGACGCCTGACACTTACTTCTCCAGCGGTTCCCCGTTCCCGTCCGGCATTGAGGCTCCGACGGGCAACTCCGAGGGCCTGCTGACCAATGCCGGAAACTCCACAAGTCTCGACTTCTTCCAGCAGCGGGTTCCGCGCATCCAGGTTGTGTCGTTGGGTGTGCAGAGGGAGCTGCCAGGCCATATCCTGCTGGATGTGAAATACGCCGGGAATTATGCCAGAAATTTGGAGTTGAACAGTTATCCCAGTTCCGATTTCTCCACCAGCGGCGGCCCCATGGCCGGCAGCATCTGCGGCCTGGGCGGGAATGCAGGGCTGCCGGAGCTGGGGAGAAACACCTACAGTTCCTGCGTCGGCGGCTGGTACAGCTCGACGGTTCCAAATCCTTTCTATGGCGTACTTCCCGCAAACTCGACGCTGGGCGCTTCCCAAACCATCTCGGCTGCCAACCTGCTGCGCGGTTACCCCGAATTCAATCAGGTCGAGGACGAGGCGACACCTATGGGTAAGTCCTGGTACGACTCGCTGCAGGTGATCTTCAACAAGCGGCTCTACGGCCAGTCCCGGGGATTGAGCTTCCAGGCGGGCTACGTCTTTTCCCGGTCCATGCAATCCGACACCTTCAACGATCCCGCTCCCTGGCAGGGGTGGCCGGTTTACGAGGACACGCCGTACAGCCGCACGAACATGCTCACGGCATCCTCCGAGTGGGACTTGCCCATGGGAAAGGGCTCGAAGTTCATCGATCCGAATCCGGGCAAGGTCCTGGGCGCGATCATCAACAACTGGAAGGTGAACTGGGTATTCACCTATGGCAGCGGCATACCCGAAGCGGTCCCCGAGGATTGGACCGTCCCGGGGTATAGCTACCGTCCACCCAACAAGCCAACCTTCGGGGAGTGGCTTAACAACTGCAGCGGCGTCCCCGACAACTGCTTCCTGCCGATGCCGGCGTACGCGCAAGATCAGGCGAACGCGCTCAACCGCGTATCGTACCTCCACGAGCCCACGGTTCCGGATCTTGACCTTACCGTGGAAAAAAACATCCCGATCATGGAAGGCAAGATGCTCCAATTCAGGGCGGACATGTTCAACTTCACCAACACGCCGCTGTTTGGGGCTCCGAATACCAGTTACACCGCCGGGCCTCCCGTGCAAGCGGCCAACGGCGAATGGAGCGGCTTCGGAACGGTAAGTTTCGCCCAGGAAAACTTCCCGAGGATGGTCGAATTTGTGTTAAAGGTTATCTTCTGAGGGTTCCGGCGCGCAGCGCGGCATACACACCGCGCTGTGCGCTGGCCGAAATGCTAGGTTCAGTGCGGTTAAGCTGAAAACCGGGGACAAGACTGGAACGTTTCACTGATTTTCTCCCTTCGGTGCTAGTGGATTTGCACGGCGGATCTCTGCGCTGCGGCTTTTGTACGGTCGAACGCTGTTCGGCTGTACAAGAACGGCAGCTTTGTCCGCCGACTGACGGACACTCCGAAAGCCTTTGCGCGCCGCGACTGCCCGCGCCGTCCCAATTACGGACACTCGAAACCCATAACCGCACAGTGGCCTGCCCATTGTCATCGGCAATATCTTGTATCCTGAAGATAATCCGAGCCTTCCGCGCCGCGTGAGTGGAAGAGCGAATGCTACGACTTTAGCCGGAGGAGTCTTTCCATGCCAACTCTGCTTCAGGACCTGAGGTTCGGACTGCGCATGCTGGTGAAGAATCCGCTCTTCACGATTGTGGCGGTGCTCACCCTGGCGCTGGGGATTGGGGTGAATACCGCGATCTTCACGGTTGTGAATGCGGTACTGCTGAGTCCGCTTCCGGTGAGCGAATTCAACCGTCTGGTGCAGTTGGACACGATCGATGCAAAAACCACTGTGGCGTTGAGCAATTTCAATCGATTGGGTGTCTCGTTTCCGAATTTCCAGGATTACCAGAGCCAGGCAGGTGCCTTTTCCGGAATGGCGGCATTTCAGGGAATCGGGTTGACACTGGCGGGAGGAGAAAAGCCCAAGCGGTTTGCGGGAAGCCTGGTGACCGCCAATTACTTCGACGTGCTGGGCGTGCGCGCGGTGA
>JASHTZ010000432.1 GCA_030040295.1 Terriglobia bacterium
CGGTGCCATGCATTTCGCGGCGCCGCACCACCTGCCCGCGAACCTCAATGTTTTGACCATTCTTCTCGTAAGGGCAGGTGACAAGGATGACTTCGCCAATCTCGTAGTTACGGTCGGAAATAAAGCATACCCCGCCGCGCGAGACGTTCTCAGTGCGGATGAATTCCTCGCCCCCGGAAAAGCTCCGCAGGCGTATGGGCAATTGGAGGGCGACCCGATTATGATTCCGCTTGGCTGCTCCGGTTCGTGAATCAGGCGCGGCTTCGGGAATCGTCAAACCGGCAGCCGTATCGTCGGTGGAAAGAGGCTCGGAGGGCTCTTTGTACCCCCACGAGGTCAAGCGTCCGCAGGCCTCGCAATCCTTCACCAATAAGCCGGAGGTCCCCAGAACGTCGTGCTCCACCATGGAAAGGTGGCTCAGCTTCACGGCATGGCACCGCCGGCACTCCAGCAGCGCCGTGCAGACGCCTTCAGCGGCCGACGGCGGGGGAAACCCGATTCCCCAAATATTGCAGTTCTGTTCCATGCACTCGACTCCCCATTCGCCGCCTTCTCCGGAAGGGGGTTGAGTCGGTCCTACAATTCGGAACTTGGCGCAATGACGTGCCCCGTGGGTCGATATCAGCAAGCTCGCCCCCGCCGTCACCAGGCGCTTGAGATAGATTCGCGCTCCTTGGCGATTAATGACGATTGTCCGGGTTTCTTCGCTAAACTTTTCGCCATTCCGGTCCACGCCCTCTACTCGAATCGGAACAGTAATCAGCAGGCGCTCGCTGCGTCGATGTTCAACCTCACGCAGAGAGGCCCTTGGCGAAGTTACGGGCGCGTGGTTGGTTTCCGGAGCTTGGCTCATTCCCTTACTCCCAAGCACATGGCCGCCGGCTCAAGGCCCCCGGCGGATCAACAGAAATTGTTTCTACAACAACTACTTTATCATAATGTGGCAGCGATTTCGAGTAGAAGTGAGCCGGGGCGAACTGAATCTGGGGAGCTAGTGGCACTTCGTGGCTGGGGTGGGGGCCTCGACCCACCGTTTATACTCCTGCCGAATCACATCCTTTGAGGAGTGCCCGAAAGCCATCTCGCGTTCTCGAATTGGCGGTCATCGGAGTGTTTTCGGGGAGCAAGATTGTCCTTGACGGCAAGGGAACCGGCGCTAGAATTACGTAGCACACGAGGCGGAATTGATTGGCGGCGCGTGAAGAAATCATAATACTTCTTGGGGGACTTGACACTGATGAATTCTCAAACCTTGACGACTCGAAGAAAATTTATGGAAACAACAGGCAAGCTGGCTGCGGCTTCAGCCTTGGCCAATGTGGCAATTCCTGCTGTCCACGCTGCCGGCAGCGACATGATCCAGATTGTACTGATTGGCTGCGGCGGACGCGGCGGCGGGGCGGCGGCGAACGCCCTTTCGGTTAAGCGTGGCCCGATCAAGCTGGTGGCCATGGCCGACATTTTTCCCGAACGGCTTGCAAAAGATTATGGCGATTTGAACGCGAAGTTTGCCAGCCAGGTTGACGTGCCGCCGGAGCGTCAATTCATTGGTTTCGACGCTTACCGGAAGGCGATGGATTGTCTCAAGCCGGGGGATATCGCAATTTTTACCACACCGCCGGCATTCCGCTGGGTGCATTTCACCTATGCCATTGAAAAGGGCCTGAACGTTTTCATGGAGAAACCGCTTACGGCTGATGGGCCTACCAGCAAGAAAATGTTCGCCCTTGCCGATCAAGCTTCCGCCAAGAATCTTAAAGTCGGCGTGGGATTAATGTCGCGGCACAACCGGGCGCTCCAGGAGCTTGCCAAGCGGGTCCACGACGGCCAAATTGGCGAAGTCATCCTCCAGCGCGGATATCGTATGGGCGGCCCGGGAGGTTATTTCCGTTCTCTGCCCAAACCTGACGGCATTACCGACCTGCTCTACCAGGTGCAGCGGTTCCACAGCTTCATCTGGGCCAGCGGAGGCTGCTTCAACGACTTCTATATCCACATCATCGATCACTTGGGATGGATGAAAAACCAGTGGCCGGTGAAAGCGCAGGCCCTAGGCGGCCGCCACTATCGCCAAAGCCCTGAGGGAGTGACCTACGTGGACCAGAATTTCGATACCTACTCGGTGGAGTACACCTACGCCGACGGCACGAAATTGTTCTTCGACGGGCGCTGCATCGATGGCTGCGACAAAATTTATTCCAGCTATTTGCAGGGCTCAAAGGGCATGGGAATCGCCTCCAGCCACGGCGATTGCGGGCTGCCTTCCAGCCTTTATAAAGGCCAGTTGAACACCGCGCACCTGATTTGGGAATCCAAGATCAGTCCCGACGAGCAGAATCCCTATCAAAACGAATGGAATGACCTGATAGATGCCGTTCGGGATGACAAGCCTTACAGCGAGGTGAAGCGCGGGGTGGAAGCGAGCCTGGTTTCGAGCATGGGCCGCATGGCCGCTCACACCGGACAGGAAATAACCTACGATGCGATGCTGAATTGCGACTTCGATATGGCGCCGGGGATCGATCAATTCACCATGGATTCTCCGGCGCCGCTCATCGCCGATGCCAGCGGCCGATATCCTGTGCCGCAGCCCGGAATCGTGACGGCGCGAGAATACTAAGCGGCACATTCGTTGTTAATTTGGCCGGCCTCTGACCGCCGCGGATCAAAAACGCGGGATCTTGTGGGTAGTGGTATGCCTAAATCCTTCGCTGCGCCCAGGAGAATGACCATGCACACTTTTCCGAACTCCGCTGTTCCTAAGCCTGCTGCATGCTCCGTCACAAATAGCAGAATGGTCCTTTGGGTTCTTGCCGCGATAATGCTTTGCGGAGCGAGCGCCCAATCTCCGAGTGCGACTCCGGCCGATGTCCCATCCGTCAGCGCCGGCATGGGGCCGTGCACAGCGGACTTCCTTGTGAACGATGCGGCCAATAAGCCGATTTTTGATGCCAAGATTCACACCATCGTGAAATATGGATTCATGAGCAAGCGCGATACGGAGCTCGAGATTGGCACCGATAGCAACGGAAGAGCGCGAATCGAAGGCTTGCCGGAAAAGTTGAAGAAACCACCGATGGAGTTCACGATCAGCAAGGGCGATGCCAACCAATCCGTCACCAACGATCCCGCCGCCAATTGTCACCCCACTTTTACGGTTACACTGGGAAAGTAAAAGGCTGATTCGTGAGCGTAGCTTAGAGTTTCGCTTCAGACCTTCACCCCAATTACCCCCTGTCGGCAAACCGGATTACGGCCACACTTGCAATCTGCGCGCGGGTTCGGGAGAATGCCTTTTGGGATCCCGGGTGATTTCCAAAGGACTTTCAAATGAGCGGAATTTCTTCCACACCGCGCCCCATGCAACCGGCCATGGTTTCCGAATGGAATGACGGGTCGGTTCGCGCCCAAAATGACTTTCTGGTGGGTGAAGAGCCGCTGCTCATTCAGGTGGCGGGGCAACCTTTAACCGTCACGATGCGGACGCCCGGAGACGATTTTGAGCTGGCGGCCGGATTCCTGTTTACAGAAGGCATGGTCAAATCGCGAGAGGACATTGTGAGCCTCGAATGGGGGGACGGCTCGGAGGCGGAGCACCGCGTGGTTCAGGTGGTGCTAAAGAACGAAGGCGTTCCACGCGCGCAGGAGTCCCGGCGGAATTTCCTGTCCAACTCGAGTTGTGGATTGTGCGGCAAAACCTCGCTCGACGGCGTATATGCGCCCGGGATTTCTCGGCCGAATCCGGAATTCCGAATCACTCCCCAAGTTCTGTGCGGCCTGCCGGAGGCGCTGCGTTCCGCCCAAACGGTTTTTGGGAGTACAGGTGGACTCCACGCCGCCGCTCTGTTCGACTGCTCAGGCAAACTCCTTGCCTTGAAGGAGGACGTGGGCCGGCATAACGCCGTGGATAAACTCGTCGGCTGGGCGTTGATGCAGGGCCTTCTGCCTCTTTCCAATTGCGCGCTGCTGGCGAGCGGCCGGGGAGGATTCGAAATCATTCAGAAATCACTGGTGGCAGGAATTCCCCTACTGGCTTCGGTTTCCGCCGCTTCCAGCTTGGCGGTTCAGATGTCTCGCGAGTTTGGAATGACCCTGGTGGGATTCCTGCGCGGCCGCCGGTTCATCGTCTATGGCGGGGAGGAGCGCCTCGGGCTGGCGGTCTCCCCGGACCGCGCCCTGGTTCACGAATCTTCCTGAGAGCCACTCGCAATTCAGCGCATGGACTGCTCCGCATGGCTCGGCAGATTTGCGCTGAAGCGCAAACTGATGGGTTGTATACTGATTCGTTGCATTGAGCAGGAATCTTGGGGGCTCATCCTGCTCCCGATGATCTCATGAAGCCCCTGGATTGAAAGTTTTTCCGGCAGTTCGGAGTGAAATATGGCTGATTCCATGAAGGCGCGGCTCACCACCCCCATGATTCGGGAGAATGGCGAGCTCCGTGCCGCAAGTTGGGAGGAGGCTCTGAGCCGGGCGGCGAGGAGCCTTCGCAGCGTGAAGGAGCGTTACGGACAGCAGGGTTTCGGAATGTTCAGTTGTTCGAAAACCACAAACGAACTGAATTTCCTTGCCCAGAAGTTCGCGCGCTCCGTCATGGGCACCAACAACATCGATAGCTGCAACCGCACTTGACACGCCCCCAGCGTCGCCGGTCTGGCGACGGTCTTCGGAGCGGGAGGCGGAACGAGTTCGTATCGCGAGATGGAGGACACGGACCTCATTATTCTGTGGGGCTCCAACGCGCGCGAGACTCATCCCATTTTTTTCCATCACCTCCTCAAGGGTGTGCGCAAGGGCGCGAAGCTGTTTGTGGTTGATCCGCGCCGCACCAGTTCGGCGCGCTGGGCGGACGTGTGGCTGGGCCTCGACGTGGGGTCGGATATTGCGCTGGCGAACGCCGTGGGGCGCGAGATCATCGCCGCCGGTCTCGAAAATCGGCGGTTTATCGAGCGTGCTACAACGGGTTTTGACGAATACCGGAAGGCGGTGCAGCCATACAGCTTGGAATACGCGGAGAAGATCACGGGCGTGCCTGCGGAGGTCATTCGCCAGCTTGCGCATTCTTATGCGCGCGCCGACCGGGCGCAGCTCTGCTGGACCCTGGGAATTACCGAGCACCACAACGCTGTTGACAACGTATTCGCCTTGATCAATCTGGCGTTGCTCACGGGGCACGTGGGGCGTTATGGATCCGGACTGAATCCGCTTCGCGGGCAGAACAACGTTCAAGGAGGCGGCGATATGGGCGCCATTCCCGACCGCCTGCCCGGTTTTCAGCATGTGGAGAACGATGAGTTGCGCGCAAAGTTCGAGCAGGCGTGGGATGTAAAGATTCCCCCCAAGCGCGGCTGGCACTTGAGCGGAATGTTCAACGCCATGGAGGAAGGCAAACTCCGCGGGCTTTACGTCATCGGTGAGAATCCCGTGAATTCGGAAGCCGACCAGGGGCGATGCGAGCGCAATTTGAAGGGCCTCGAATTCCTCCTGGTGCAGGATATTTTGCTTTCCGCCACCGCACAGCTTGCCCATGTGGTTCTGCCGGCGGCGGCCGGCTGGTGTGAATCCGAAGGAACAGTAACCAGCAGCGAGCGCCGAGTGCAGCGCGTTCGCAAAGCCATGGACCCTCCGGAAGGCGCGTGGGATGACATGGCCATTCTCTGTAACCTGGCAAATCGGCTGGGGCACAATTGGGGCTGTCCAAGCGCTGAAGAAGTATGGAATGAGGTCCGGCGCCTGAGCCCCATGAACGCAGGGATGAGCTACTCAAGGCTGGAGTCCTTGGGTGGCATTCAGTGGCCTTGCTACGACGAAACGCATCCGGGCGAGCTTTTCCTCCATGGGCGCCTGTGGGAAGACCCCGTCGTCGGCCCCCCGGCAAAGTTCAGCGCGGTGGAATTTGAGCCGCCGGTCGATCGCCTGGATGACAACTTTCCACTGCGCCTTACCACCGGTCGCCGCCTGGAGTCCTTCAATACCGGAGTTCAGACGTCCCGATATCGTTCACCCTTGCGGCATCCGGAGATGCTCGACCTCTCTCCCGAGGATGGTGAGCGCTATGGATTGGCGGAAGGCGAGCGCGTTATCGTCAGCTCGCGGCGCGGCTCCGCGGTGGCTCCGGTGCGATTTGATGAATCTCTGCGGCCGGGCCTGGCATTTCTGAGCGTTCATTTCCCGGATGAAGTGGCGACCAATGTCCTGACTATCGATGCGACAGATCCGATATCGGGCACAGCAGAGTTCAAGGCCACCGCCATTCGCGTGGAAAAAATTGCCTCTCCGGCAAAGGTTTAGGTTAGTCGCAACGAGGGAAAAGCTTGAACCACAGAGCACACAGAGACGCACAGAGGAAGACCTTTCTCTGTGGTTCTCCGTGTGCTCTGTGGTGAGAGCTCGTCTTCGCTTTTACAGGCGCGGGTATCGATTTTCCAGGGGAAAGAGACCTTCGTGGACGCGCACTTTACCAAGGACCATCCCACCGCGGCCGAGCAGCAAGCTGTTGACTCGGTCCTCGGCGTGCCGCACTCCGGTTGGAAGGGTGGGCCGCGCCGCCCGGACCGCGACGGGCACTCCGCAGTTAATGGGCATCGGCTCGGGGCAGACCGCCACCTGCTTCTGCCCGTTCTGCACGCCATCCAGGCCCGGATGGGATGGATTACGCCCGCGGCCCTGAACTACGCCTGCCAGCGCCTCAACGTTCCTCCCGCTGAAGCCTTCGGTGTTGCGTCATTCTATGGCTTGTTTTCTGTCACACCCCGTCCTCCCTGCGTGCTGCACGTTTGTGACGATATCGCATGTATGACTCGGGGCGTGGAAGATCTCTGCCGCAGCGTGGAAAGCCAATTGGGGCCTGCGGGGTCGCCGTCACTCAACGGCAAGGCCACCTGGCTGCGCAGTCCCTGCCTGGGCCTGTGCGAGCGAGCCCCGGCGGCCCTGATGTCGAGGGCGGGAGAAAAGCCTGCGGAAAAGGTTGTTGCGCCTGCAAGCCCCCAATCGCTGCTTTCAAAACTGGAATCGTTCGCGAATGCCACCATCGAAGAGCCGCCCGACCGTTTTGAAGCAAGCGCCTCCGCCCCTCAAGCTTCGCAAAACGGCCATTCGAGATTAGTGCTCCTTCGCCGCGTGGGACGCATGGATCCCGCCAGCCTTGATGATTACCGGGCCTATGGGGGGTATGAAGCCTTGCGCCGAGCGCTCAATTTTGGAGGCAGTTGGGTGGTGCGCGAGGTATTGAACTCACGCCTGGTGGGCCGCGGCGGGGCCGCTTTTCCCACGGGCAAGAAGTGGGACCCCGCCAATCAACCCCGTTACCTGGTTTGCAACGCCGACGAATCGGAGCCGGGCACGTTTAAGGACCGAGTGGTGATGGAAGCCGACCCCTATTCGCTGATTGAGGCCATAACCATTGCCGGAACTGCCTTGGGCTGCGAGCGAGGCTACATCTATCTGCGCGGGGAGTATCCGCTGGCCGGCGAAAGACTTTCGCACGCCATCCGCGTGGCGCGCGAAAGAGGATATTTGGGGACCAACATCCTGGGGCGGGGCGTGGATTTTGACATTGAGATGCGTCGCGGCGCCGGCGCCTACATCTGCGGAGAAGAAACCGCACTCTTCAATTCCATCGAGGGGCTGCGGGGCGAACCGCGCAGCAAGCCGCCATTCCCAACGCAGGTCGGGTTGTTCGGCAAACCCACGGTGGTCAACAATGTCGAGACTCTCGTCAACGTGCTGCTTATCGTTCAAGAGGGCGGTGAAAGCTACGCGGCCATGGGGACTCTCGGCTCCACGGGCCCAAAGCTCTTTTGCCTGTCCGGCCATGTCGCCCGGCCCGGCGTTTACGAGGTCCCTTTCGGAACGACGCTGCGGGAGTTGATTGAAATGGGCGGAGGCGTTGCCGGCAGCGGGCAGTTAAAGGCCGTGCTGCTGGGAGGCGCCGCGGGGTCATTTGTTTCTCCCGCGGAGTTGGATACGCCCCTCACCTTCGAGGGCACGCGCGCCGTGGGAGCCTCGCTCGGCTCCGGAGTGGTGATGCTCTTCGATGATTCGGTTGACCTGCGCAAAATTCTGTTTCGCATTGCGGCATTCTTTCGCGACGAATCGTGCGGCCAGTGCGTTCCTTGCCGCCTGGGGACGGTTCGGCAGGAGGAGTTGTTGCAACGCCTCAACCACCGAAAGCCGATGGGCTCCGTGGAGGCGGAATTGGGCTTGCTCAAAGAAGTAGGACAGGTGATGCGCGATGCCTCGATCTGTGGTTTGGGGCAGACTGCCTCCAGCGCGATCGAATCCGCGTTGCGGCGTTGGCAATTATTTTAAGATTGAGCCACCTCATCGCGTTTTCGTTTATAAGAAGCGAGAATGGTTGGTTGGCTTGCAGTGTTTCACGAGGGCAATGCATGGATCACGAAAAGGGGAATGTCACTCATCGGCTTCAGGCCGTAAACCCATTGGTTCCGGTTCCCAGGGGGCCCGTTCCTGTTATTCCTCCGGCGTCACCCCGTCGCAAGGTGCGCGTAACCGTTGATGGCCGGGAGATTTCCGTGCCCGAGGGGACAACGCTGCTCGATGCCACGCGTGCAGCCGGCATTGATACGCCCACGCTCTGCTATCTTGAATCGCTGACTCCTGTAAACGTCTGCCGGATTTGTGTGGTTGAGGTGGAAGGTTCCCGCACGCTGGTTCCGGCCTGCTCGCGGAAGGCCGAGGATGGCATGGTGGTGAAGACTGATTCAGAGCGGGTTCGATTGAGCCGCCGGCTGATTCTGGAATTTCTTGCTTCTTCCGTTGATGTCTCCACCTCGCCCCAAGTCCGGGCCTACATGGACAGATACGAGGTTCATCCGGAGCGCTTCGGCCCCTCGCAGGCGCCCTCAGATGGACGGGACCAGGCGCGCGCAGGCGTCCACATTACCTCAGATGGTTCCCAGGCCGCCGCGGTGGCTCAGCCCGTGAAAGCCGATAACGAACTCTATCTGCGCGACTACGGCAAATGCATCCTCTGCTACAAATGCGTGGAGGCGTGCGGCCCCGATGCTCAGAACACCTTTGCCATCGCCGTGGCCGGCCGCGGCTTTGACGCCAGAATTTCCACGGAATACGCCGTGCCGCTCCCGGATTCCGCTTGTGTCTATTGTGGGAACTGCATCGGAGTGTGCCCAACCGGCGCGCTGATGTTTGTGAGTGAGCACGACCTCCGCAAGGCGGGAACCTGGGATGAATCACGCCAAACGTCGACGGAAACCATCTGCCCGTACTGTGGAGTGGGATGCACACTTACACTGCACATTCAGGATGAAAAGATCGTCAAAGTGGATTCGCCCATCGAGAACGGCGTGACGCACGGCAATCTCTGCGTCAAGGGACGTTTCGGCTGGCAGTTCGTACAAGTTCGGGAGAAAACTCAAAGCGGAGGCGACGCGAGCTAGGGTCGGGTTTCGGGTGATGGCAGGCATATACGGATATGTATTGGCGGGCGGCGAGAGCCGTCGCATGGGGCGGGATAAAGCCCTTATGCAGCTCGATGGGCAGCCACTGGTTCTACGGGCAGTGCAAGCTCTGCGGCCATTCGTCGAAAAGGTTACCTTACTCGCACCATTGGGACGCTACGAAAGCTTTGGGCTGCCCGTGGTTCCGGACAAATGGGCGGCCGGCCCCCTGGCGGGTGTTTGTGCGGCCCTCTACTCCACTCAAGCTCGATGGAACATCTTCCTTGCTTGTGATCTTCCCCTGGTAACCCGCAACTTCGTGGAGCATTTGACACAGCGTGTGCGCGCAACCGATTGCGATGCCGTAGTGCCGCGCACGAGCGACGGCTGGCAACCCCTGTCCGCCGCCTACCACGCCAATTGCCAGACGGCATTCACCCAGGCACTCCAACAGGGTGAGCGAAGCATCATCCGGCTTCTGGAGCACATTCGCGTGGAAGAAATTACCACTGACCAGATGCAAAGCGCTGGTGTGCAAGAGACGGAATTGGTAAACGTGAACACGCCTGAGGATTGGGCGCGAATCACCGATCTCACCAAGGAAGCGCGATGAGTTATTTTGAGTCTCGGCAATCG
>JASHTZ010000433.1 GCA_030040295.1 Terriglobia bacterium
GAACGGAGGGAGGCGGCAGGACAACGATCGGACCTGGCCAGTTGACCACTGGCACAATCCCGGATCCGCTCAGGCTCACTGTCTGGGTGCTGTCCACCACCCCGTTGCTGTTGTCGGTGATGGTCAGCATACCGTTGAATAAACCGGTCGCGGTGGGAGCGAAGGTGACGTTAATCGTGCAGGAAGTGCCCGCCGCCACGCTGCCGTTGCAGTTGTTGGTCTGGCCGAAGTTGGCGCTGGTGGCGATGCTGCTGATGTTCAGTGCCGCCGTGCCCGTGTTGCTCAGCGTGACAGCCTGTGGGGCGCTGGTGTTCTGCGTGCTCACGTTCCCGAAATCGAGGCTCGATGGGAAGGCGGCGGCGATGGCCACTATTCCCGTGCCTGTCAGGCTCACGCTCTGGGGACTGCCGCCAGCGTTATCGGTAAGGGTGAAGGTGCCGTTGAATGGGCCGGTCGTGTTGGGCAGAAAGTTAATCGCGACGGTGCAGGAGACTCCTGCAGTCAGGGTTTGCCCGTTAAGATTGCAAGTGCCGCCGCTGACCATGGCAAAGGTCGGGCTGCCGGCAGAGATGCTGAAGTTGCTGATGTCAAGCGAAGCCGTGCCGCTGTTGGTGATCGTGAGATCGAGCGTGCTCGAAGAGTTCTCCGTTATGCTGCCGAAGGCCAGTGGGTTGGGGGAGAAAGTTACCGCCGGCGCCGTCGTGGCCACCACAAGTTTGAAGACTGTGCCCTGGTTGTTCTCGAACCCGCTCCCCAGGTTTGTCCCATAGAAGTTACCGTCGCTGCCCTGCACCAGCCCGGCGTAGGGATACTCGCCGTCCGAGCAACTGAGCTGCGCGCAGAAGCTGTAAAGCGTGGTCAGGGCGCCGGCGGCCGTGAGTTTGAAGGCCGTGCCGCCGCCATTTGCCCCGCCATAATATGTCGTCCCGTAGAAGTTGCCGTCGCTGGCCTGGATCAGCACTCCGGCGGGTCCGTCGCCGTCCGGGCAGCCGCTTTGCCCGCAGAAGCTGTAGAGCGTGGTCCGGGCGCCGCTCGGTGTGATTTTGAAGACGGTGCCCTCGTTGCTGGCCCCGCCCCCGTCGGTGGTCCCGTAAAAGTTGCCGTCGCTGCCCTGCAGCAGCCCCGCCTCGGGGTGCAGGCCGTCCGTGCACTCGCTTTGCGCGCAAAAACTGTAGAGCGTGGTCAGGGCGCCGCTGGGAGTGATTTTGTAGACCGTGCCCTCGTTGTTGGCCCCGCCCTCCAGGGTTGTACCGTAAAAGTTGCCGTCACTGCCCTGCACCACCCCAGCCCATATGTCCCAGCCGTCCGGGCAGCCGCTTTGAGCGCAAAAGCTGTAAAGCGTAGTGAGGGTGCCGCTGGGCGTCATTTTGAAAGCTGTGCCGCCGTGGCTGGCCCCTCCCTCAGATGTCGTCCCATAGAAGTTGCCGTCGCTGGCCTGTATCAGCCCCGCGTCGGGGGCCTCACCATCAGAGCAGTCGCTTTGCGAACAAAAGCGGTAAAGTGTGGTGAAAGTCTGTGCCTTGGCCAGCGGACTTGCCGCCACGATCAGCCCAAAGGCCGCGCAGGTCGCCAGCACGCGCAGGCTGCGGGGCACGCCAAGGCATTCTCCGGGAAGGGGAAGCACTGCGGCCGGCCCGCCATCTCGAAGCCGGCGGCGCGCCCCCCCCCGTTCCAGCAAAACCATCTCAATATTCCTACGGACAAAGAAGGTCGAATGTCTTTGCTCATAACACCGCACCCCACATTGCAGCGGGCGTCCGCCTGAGATACAATCACTATGTTCAAGTGGATGGACCTGCAAGCCGACGCCCGTCGCTTTTTCGCCAAGGTTAGGGGCCTGCGACGCAAGAGTCCTTCCAAAACATTCGGAAAATTCTCGAAAATTTCTTACCGCGCCCATGAGCGCGCAAGTCTATACTTTCGGCCCTTTCTCACTAGACGCCGAGCAGCGTCTCCTATTTCGTGAGGACAAGCCTGTCCCGCTGGGCCCCAAGCTGGTCGACATCCTTCTGCTCCTTGTCCGCAATGCCGGACGATTGGTGGAAAAAGACGAGTTGATGAACCAGATTTGGCCCGATGCCTTCGTTGAGGAAGGCAACCTTGCAAAGAACATTTTTGTCCTCAGGCAGGCGCTGGGGAACGGCGATGGGGGAAGGGGATACATCCAAACTGTGCCCAAACGGGGCTACCGGTTTGTGGCCGGCGTCAGCCATAGCGAAGGACAGAGCACAGCGGCTCCCCAAGCCGCCACTGAGGGAGTCGCGAGTGCTGCGCCACTGCCTCTGTTTCCAACCTCGGCGACGCCGCTGGCCGTGCGGCGCTGGCGTTGGGCTGCACTCGCGTTTGCTGCGCTTCTCGCGGTTGCGGTAGCTGGGTTTTGGTTATCAAGGCCACTCCAGCCGACAGTTTTGAAGCTCATCCAAATCACGCGCATAGGCCGGGTAGATCCAATCGGGCGGATGGTGACGGACGGAGCGCGGATTTACTTTCGGGAACGCAGCGGCGGGCGGTACACACTTGCCGCCGTATCGGTCAATGGTGGGGAGGCCACGCCGGTGGCCACCCCTTTCGATAAAACTGAGCTGTTCGACATCTCGCCTGACCACTCCGACCTTCTGATCGGAAGCGCCTCCGATGTCAGTGGGGAGTACCAGCTTTGGAGCCTGCCTGTCGCCGGCGGGTCACCACGCCGACTGGGCAAATTTGTCGGCTATGGCGCTGGTTGGTCGCACGACGGGAAGGAGATTGCCTATTTTTCCGGCTCTGGAATTTTTGTGACGAATACGGACGGGCCCGGCTCGCGCAAACTCGCCAATATTGATGGGGATGGCTGGTACATGCGATGGTCGCCGGATGCGAAACTGTTACGGTTCAGCTCCCTGGGTTCCCCGATACTAACCCTATCGCTTTGGGAAGTCCCGGCGGCGGGCGGCGCTCCGCATCGTCTGATGTCAGAGTGGCGGGAACCCCCGACTTTGTACGGTGACGGTGAATCCGATGGCGATTGGACGGGCGATGGAAAATATTTTGTGTTTCGTTCCACGCGCGCGGGAGCGGCCGGAATCTGGGCCGTGGCTGAAAAGCACGGTTTTTTGCAAACGTCCCCAGCGCCTATTCAGCTCGCAGCCACGGACTCGGGGCTCTGGACCTTGCTGGTTTCCGAGAACAAAATCTTCTACAGCGGTGACAAGGAAGTCCGGGAATTGGCCCGATTCGATGTCGCATCCCACCAATTCGCGCCCTATCTTCCCGGAGTCCGCGCGCGCGACATAAGCTTCTCCAAAGACGGCCAGTGGGTCGTCTATGTCGTGGCGAACCTGCAGCAAGCCACCTTATGGCGGAGCAAGGTAGACGGGGCGGACCGCCGGCAACTTACTTTTCCTACATTGGTTGCGGCCCAGCCTCAGTGGTCACCCGATGGGAAGCGGATTGCCTTTGTTGGCAGTCAGCCCGGAAACACGCCGAGGATTTATCTGATCTCGCGCGAGGGCGGTGAACCGGAACCTGTGACCACCTCGGATAGTTTGTACCCCGCTTGGGCTCCGGCTGGTGACCGGCTGATCTTCACGGCGCCGGTGCCTTCATCAACTGACGCGCTTAGGCCGGAGAATTCCGGCACTTATGAGCTCGACTTAAGGACCCGGCGTGTCTTGATCCTTCCAGGGGCGGAGGCCTTGCAGGCGGTATGCTGGTCGCCGGACGGACGCTATTTGGCAGGCGTGACCCGTGACGCAAGAAGGCTAATGCTATTCGAGTCTCGAGGGGGGCGGTGGTCCGAATTGGCGCAGGGCGGCGCCTTGCGCCCGCCCCGCTGGTCTCCAGAAAGCCAGTACGTATTTTCACAGGATGCCTCTGAGAGCAGCCAGCCTATTTTTCGTGTGCGCGTCAGCGATTTGAAAACTGAGCGCGTCGCCACCTTCGAACAAATACTGCGCGGCGATGTTCGAAACTATTCCCTGGCAGGCATTACTCCGGATGGGTCTCCAGTGGTTTCCTTCATTCTCGGCTACTCAGATATCTATGCGCTAGACCTGAAACTTCCTTAGCCGCTGGCCTCTTGTGGGGTGGTGGACTCCTACCTCTGGATTCTGCTCCGGCGCGGGGTCAGCAATATTCCTGGGCAAAATCCTGGAGGACACTTCCAACCCATCGCAGTTTCCAGAATGTATTCGCGTGTTGCCCCATCGGCCGATTATCGCGTGGATTGG